>NZ_WXWO01000082.1:0-94414 GCF_009904845.1 Vibrio sp. V38_P2S17PM301
ACATGATATTTACAATTCCATCGCGTGTGCGCTAAGCTCTTTTCGTCCCCCATTGGGACCCCCTTTCAATTCTTAATTAACTCTTGCAGTTGCCAGACCACAAGACGTTTTTATCAAATTGAAAGGGGTTATATAACTAACTTATAGCTGTAAGCTTTACGGAACCCCCAGCCTAGCTGGGGGTTTTCTCCATACAAAAAAGCGCAGGCCAACAGACCTGCGCGATTAATATGGTGAAAACAATCAAACTTAACCCATGTTTTTACGTGCATTCTGGAACATACGCATCCAAGCGCCATTTTCACCCCAGCCTTCCGGCGCCCAGGAATTCGCCACTGTGCGGAATACCCGCTCAGGGTGCGGCATCATGATGGTCACGCGGCCGTCTGCGGTTGTCAGGCCAGTAATCGCATTTGGTGAACCATTCGGGTTATTCGGATATTGCTGTGTTGGGTTACCGTTATTATCAACGTAACGCAGCGCGACAGTACCGGATGCTTCAATGGCGTTTAGGTGCTCACCACCACGCACTTCCACGCGGCCTTCACCGTGAGAAACCGCAATAGGCATACGAGATCCCGCCATACCATCAAAGAAGACAGAATCCGATTTCTGCACTTCAACCAGGCTAAAGCGCGCTTCAAAACGTTCCGATTCGTTGCGAACAAAACGTGGCCACAGCTCCGCTCCTGGGATCAGTTCTTTTAGGTTCGACAACATCTGACAACCGTTACACACCCCGAGAGAGAACGTCTCTTCACGGTTGAAGAAGGCTTGGAATTGCTCACGCGCTTGGGCGTTAAACAGGATAGACTTCGCCCACCCTTCCCCTGCACCGAGTACGTCACCATAAGAGAAACCACCGCAAGCCACCAGCCCCTGATACTCATCCAGTGCCGCCTGACCTGTTAGAATGTCACTCATGTGGATATCGGTTGCTTCGAAGCCCGCACGGTCAAACGCTGCCGCCATTTCAACGTGAGAGTTCACGCCCTGCTCGCGCAGAATCGCCATCTTAGGTTTCGCACCTTTAACAATATACGGCGCGGCGATATCTTCGTTGACATCAAAGCTAAGTGAGACGTTCAGACCCGGATCCGAATTATCTTTCTTCGCTTCAAATTCCTGGTCGGCGCACGCTGGATTATCACGCAGTGCCTGCATTTTATGCGTCGTTTCTGCCCAGATAACACGTAACTCGGTACGTGAACGCTCAAGTACGACGACATCACCAGAGGTGATAACAAAGCGGTCTGAAGCATCAACGGAACCAATCACATGTGAGCATGATTCTAAGCCGTTTGCCGCTAGCGTAGACAGCACTGAATCCAAGTTGTCGTTCTTAACCTGAACAACCGCACCAAGTTCTTCGTTAAATAGCGCCGCCAGCGTATCTTCGCCTAGCTCAGCAATGTTGGCTTTCACACCGCAGTGACCCGCAAAAGCCATTTCTGCGAGCGTGACGAGCAAGCCGCCATCGCCTTTGTCGTGGTAAGCCAGCAGTTTGTCGGCTCGCACCAGTTTTTGCATCGCATCGAAGAAACCTTTCAGTTGCTCTGCGTTGTCGACGTCAGCGGGTTTGTCCCCCAGTTGCTTGTACACCTGCGCCAATGCGGTAGCGCCAAGACGGTTCTTACCGTTGCCCAGATCAACCAGCACCAGCGACGTTTCACCTTTGTCGGTACGAAGCTGAGGCGTTACGGTCTTACGTACGTCTTCAACACGGCCAAACGCAGTGATAACCAACGATAACGGTGAAGTGACTTCTTTGCTTTCGCCATTCTCTTCCCACTTGGTCTTCATCGACATGGAGTCTTTACCAACCGGGATAGTCAAACCCAGCGCCGGACACAACTCTTCACCGACCGCTTTCACTGCTTCGTAAAGACCCGCATCTTCGCCCGGGTGACCCGCTGGAGACATCCAGTTCGCCGACAGTTTAATACGTTTGATATCGCCGATGTCTGTCGCCGCGATGTTAGTCAGTGATTCACCTACCGCCAGACGAGCCGATGCGCCGAAGTCGAGTAACGCAACCGGCGTGCGCTCACCCATCGACATTGCTTCGCCGTGGTAGGTGTCGTAACTTGCCGCCGTAACCGCACAGTTCGCGACAGGCACCTGCCAAGGACCAACCATCTGGTCACGGGCCACCAGCCCCGTTACTGAGCGGTCACCGATTGTAATCAGGAAGGTTTTCTCAGCAACCGTTGGTAGACGCAGTACGCGCTCTGCCGCTTCGTTAATTTCAATACCATCGCGTGCAATCGCTGGGCTATCGACTTTCAACGTCGTCGCTTCACGGTGCATCTTCGGTGTTTTACCAAGCAGGATATCCATTGGCATATCAATTGGCGTGTTGTCGAAGTGTGAGTCTTCTAGTGTCAGATGACGCTCTTCTGTTGCCACCCCAACCACAGCGTAAGGTGCACGTTCACGCTTACAGATGGCATCAAATGCTTGCATGTTTTCTGGTGCGACGGCAAGAACGTAACGTTCCTGAGATTCGTTACACCAGATTTCCAACGGGCTCATGCTCAATTCATCATTTGGTACATCACGTAGCTGGAACTTGCCGCCACGCTCACCGTCGTCACAAAGCTCAGGTAGTGCGTTCGAGATACCGCCCGCGCCCACATCGTGGATAAAGGCGATTGGGTTGTCTTCACCTAGCTGCCAACAACGGTCGATCACTTCCTGACAACGACGCTCCATCTCTGGGTTTTCACGTTGTACAGAAGCAAAATCCAGATCTTCAGCTGACTGGCCTGACGCCATTGAAGACGCAGCGCCACCACCAAGACCGATGTTCATTGCCGGACCACCAAGTACGATTAGGCTCGCCCCCACAGGGATCTCTTTCTTTTGTACGTGTTCGTCACGGATGTTACCCATACCGCCCGCGATCATGATTGGTTTGTGGTAACCACGCACCTCTTCACCCGCGTGAGAGGTCACTTTTTCTTCGTAAGTACGGAAGTAACCCAATAGGTTTGGACGACCAAATTCGTTGTTGAATGCCGCGCCGCCCAGAGGACCTTCCAGCATGATATCTAATGCGTTTACGATACGACCCGGCTTACCGAAGTCGGTTTCCCAAGGCTGTTCATAACCAGGAATACGCAAGTTAGACGTTGTAAAGCCAACCAGACCCGCTTTGGGTTTACCGCCAATACCCGTAGCGCCTTCGTCACGGATTTCACCGCCAGAACCGGTTGATGCCCCCGGCCATGGAGAAATTGCCGTTGGGTGGTTGTGCGTCTCTACCTTCATTAAGATGTGTGCATCTTCATGGTGGTAAGTGTATTGACGAGATTTAGGGTCAGGGAAGAAACGACCCACTTTCGAACCGGTCATTACTGCTGCGTTATCTTTGTAAGCAGACAAAACGTGGTCTGGTGTAGTTTCGAATGTGTTTTTGATCATCTTAAACAGCGACTTTTCTTGGTCTACGCCATCGATAGTCCAGTCTGCATTAAAGATTTTATGACGACAGTGCTCTGAGTTCGCCTGAGCAAACATCATCAGCTCGATGTCGTTAGGGTTACGACCTAGCTTAGTAAAGTTCTCGACTAAGTAATCAATTTCATCTTCTGCGAGCGCCAAACCTAGGGAAACGTTTGCTTCTTCAAGTGCAACACGACCACCCGCTAAGATATCAACGTGCGCGACAGGCTTAGGCTCTGCGACCGTAAACAATGCTGACGCGGCTTCAAGTTCCGTGAACACGGTTTCCATCATACGATCGTGGATAAGCGCTTTTACCGCATCCACTTGCGCGTCCGATAGCGTTGTCGAAGATTCTACGTAATAAGCGGTGCCGCGCTCAAGGCGCTTCACTTTGCTCAGACCACAGTTTTTTGCAATGTCGGTGGATTTTGAAGACCAAGGTGAGATAGTACCCGGGCGCGGAGTCACCAAAAGCAAAAGACCTTGAGGCTCGTGCTCTTCGATCGTTGGGCCGTACGTCAGAAGTTTTTCTAATTTCTCTAACTCAGGTGCATCCAGATCAGCGGTCAGATCAGCAAAGTGCATAAACTCTGCGTAAATACCGGTTACCGGCAGAGTTTGTTCATGACAAAGTTCCAGTAATTTACTGACACGAAACTCAGAAAGAGCTGGGGAGCCACGCAAAATTCTCATGTGCTTAGGTCTCTTATGCAAGTGATTAAGGTAATATTGGAATAAATTCAGAAAGTTACAATAAAACCCAGAACTTATACCGATTTCACCTCTCCTTTGCGAGCGCATTATATAGGAATTGTTTTTGTGATGTAACACCAAAAGCAACCGTTTGCGTCACTTTTTTTGTCATTTTTGAATTAGGCCAAAATTGGCAGCATTGAACGCAGATCGACAAATCTTTACCTTACCGGACTTTGCCAACTTATGCCTCTTTGATATAAATGTCGGAACTCAAATGAACACTGGTTCTTTGAGCCGCACCGGAAGTACGAGATTTATCATTCATGAATTATAACTATATGCGACGACTCTACCGCGCCCTGACGCTGTTCTTGCTCGCCCTTTTTCTCCAGGGATGCCAGATTGAATCTGAGCCCAAAAGTGAACTGGACCAGATCCGCGAGCGCGGCGTTCTGCGAGTCGGTACGCTCAACAACCAGCTCTCCTATTACATTGGCCCGGATGGCCCGGCAGGCCTGGACTACGAACTGGCGCGTGAATTCGCAAATGAGTTGGGCGTCAAACTCGAGATGAAACCCGCGTACCGTATCTCCAGCCTCTACCCGGCGCTGGAACGTGGTGAAATCGATCTGATCGCCGCAGGTCTGTCCCAGTCCGAAGAGCGCCTGTCACGTTTTCGTGCTGGCCCTGCCTACTACTACGTCAGCCAACAGTTGGTGTATAAAAAAGGTCAATGGCGCCCACGCTCGGTAAAACAGCTGGTCAACCGACAAAATACGCTCAGCGATGACACCAACGACAGACCTGTGATTGAGATCGTCAATGACTCCCACTTCAAAAAGACTCTGACGGACATTCAGCGCCAGTATCCGCAATTTCGCTATCAGATTGACACCAACTCAGACGTCAACGATCAGTTGAAAAAAGTCTCCGATGGTAAAATACGCTTTACTGTGGCCGACTCCATTGAAGTCTCGTTGTCGCAACGTGTTTATCCGGATTTAGCACTGGCGTTTGAACTGACCGAAGATCAACCGATCTCCTGGTTTATTCGTCGCTCAGAAGATGAAAGTCTCTATGCGCTGATGATCGAATTCTTTGGCAACCTGAAACAGTCTGGCCATCTGGCCAATCTGGAAGAGAAATACATTGGTCACGTCGGCAGCTTCGATTACGTTGATACCCGTGCATTTATCCGCGCGCTGGATGACAAGCTGCCCAAATGGTCACCACTGTTTAAAAAATACTCTAAAGAGTTTGACTGGCGGTTGATTGCCGCGTTGGCGTATCAGGAATCCCACTGGAATCCAACCGCGAAATCACCCACTGGTGTACGCGGCATGATGATGCTAACCCTGCCCACCGCCAAAAGCGTTGGCGTGCAGGACCGACTGGATCCTGAGCAATCTGTGCTGGGCGGCGTGGAATATTTACGCCGAATGGTCGAACGGGTCCCGGACAGCATCAACGAACATGAAAAGATCTGGTTTGCATTGGCGTCCTACAACGTAGGCTACGGCCATATGATGGATGCTCGCCGCCTGACCAAAAAGCAGGGAGCAAACCCGGATGCCTGGAATGACGTAAAAGATCGTCTGCCACTGCTGCGCCAAAAACGCTATTTCAGTCAAACCCGTTATGGCTATGCCCGGGGCGACGAGGCTAAGAATTACGTGGAAAACATCCGCCGCTACTATCAAAGCATCATCGGCCATGTGGAGCAGCAAACGGCCAATGATGCCGATGCAGACATCAATGATCTGGCCGTGATCGCCGCGCCGGAAGAAGAGCTGCCAGATATCATCAGTGAGCCAGAGACGCAGAGCTCAGCCGTAGACACCGCGCCGAATCCTGCCCAATCGGCCGCCGGCACCGGTATTGACACGCCGTAATTGCAACCTCACCTAAACGCCGAGGGCAGCGCGAATATCGCGCTGCCCTCTTGATTTTTAGGCGAAAAAGCCATACATATTAGCCAAATTCAGATTCTTGCTGAGTTTCATCGTTCAGTCATATTGGACAGTTATAACGGTATTTTGAATATCAACCAAGCACGTCACCCATACAGAGGTGACGGATTTTACTAGGGGGGTGGTTTTATGCTGAAACGTAAAATGCAATCGAAACGCCTGTATAAAACCGTTGCGACCAATCGTCGTAAACGTATGTTGGCCAACAACAAAAAGAAAATCATCTGGCGTAACCGCGCTTTCATGCAAGCCTGCATGGCCTGATCATCAATGAGCAGACATCTGCCTCGGCGGGTGTTTGCTGTCTGGTCTTACTCTTCTCCTGCTGCCTTATTCGCTTGTTTCAGTGCTTTGATTTCTTTACGGCGACGCTTAAAAAACGCCTGAAGCTGCTCGCGACACTCCTGCTCCAACAAACCAGACTCCACATCGGCGTAGTGATACGCAGCCTGACTGGCAAACAGATCCAACACAGTTCCGGCAGCTCCGGCTTTCAGATCCGGCGCACCATACACCACTCTTTTCACCCGGCTATGCAACAGAGCGCCCGCACACATAGGGCAAGGTTCCAGAGTTACGTACAGCGTGGTATCCAGCAGACGATAGTTCTGCAGCACCTGACCCGCCTGACGCAGCGTTTGAATTTCCGCATGCGCTGTCGCGTCATGGCTGCAAATAGAACGGTTCCATCCTTCCGCGATCACCTGGCCGTCTTTCACCAGCACCGCTCCGACCGGCACTTCCCCTTCGGCTTCCGCCCGACGTGCCAGCTCTATCGCACGGCGCATGAAATGTTCATCTTGAGGGGAAAACGGGGATTGCGACACAGTAGCTCCGACAAAGAGATTAATAACAACACTGACAAAATTATAACGGTAAGTCGTTAACGAGGATAGTCACCGGACAAGCCGCCCACTCTAATAAAAAACGCAGGCAAAGGCCTGCGTTTTTTCTTCGGCAACGACTTTACATAGAGTAGGTGTACGGTGCCTGGATCCCAAGTGGAATACTCAGCCCCCAATACGCCAGCAGGAATATCGACCACCCGATCAGCATCGCGATAGAAAACGGCATCATCAGCGATGCCAGCGTACCAATGCCGGTCGACTTTACATAACGTTGGCAGTACACCACCACCAGCGGGAAGAATACCATCAGTGGTGAAATGATGTTCGACACGGAATCTCCCACTCGATACGCTGCTTGTGACAGTTCCGGCGAAATCCCCACAGCCATCAGCATTGGCACCAAAATCGGGCCAATCAGCGCCCATTTTGCCGATGCAGAGCCGACCAACAGGTTCACTGCCGCCGTCAGCAGAATCATACCGATGATGGTAGCCTGTCCCGGTAAGTTCAATGCTTTCAGTCCCTCAGCACCATACAGCGCCAGCATAGTACCGATGTTAGACTGACCAAAAGCAGCCAGGAACTGGGCACAAAAAAACGACATCACAATGTACGCGCCCATGGTCGACATGGTATCAGACATGGCTTTAATCACATCATTGCTGCTCTTGAACGTGCCGGCTACACGGCCGTAAACGATGCCCGGAATGATAAACAGAATGAAGATCAGTGGCACAATCGACTTCATCAGCGGTGCGGAAAATGCGGTGATTTCCCCTTCCGACGAACGCAAGGCGGAGTCTTCTGGCAACACAGCAAAAATCAGCAGTGCAATACCAGCCAACATCGCCCAGCCAGCGTAGCGAAATGCCTTGGACTCCGTTGCGCTAAATGAACCGAGATCTGGGGCCGCTTCAGCATCTTCATCCACAGGCATCTGACGCAAACGGGGTTCAATAATTTTTTCCGTCACGTACCAGCCGATTGCCACAATGATCACCGACGACAACCCGGTGAAGAAAATATTCGCCAGCGGGTTCACTACGTAGTCGGGATCCAGCACTTGCGCCGCCGTCTGGGTGAACCCCGCCAGCAAGGGATCGATTCCTGAAGGAATGAAGTTCGCGGAGAAACCGCCTGAAACGCCAGCAAATGCCGCAGCAATACCCGCCAGAGGGTGACGGCCAGCGGCATGGAAAATGATCCCGCCCAATGGAATAACCAACACATACCCGGCATCCGCCGCGGTGTGGGACACAATCGCCACCAGAATCAACATAGGTGTCAGCAATCTGGCCGGCGTGAAGTTGAGCATTTTTTTCAGCCCGGTGGTAATAAAGCCGGACGAATCTGCCACACCGACCCCGAGCATCGCGACCAGCACGATCCCAAGCGGGGCGAAGCCAGTAAAGGTTGAGACCATATTGGCCAGAAAACTGGCCAGTGCCTGACCGGTCAGGAGGTTGTTAACCTGTAGTGCTTCGCCGGTTCGAGGGTTGATAAGGTCAAACGTAACATTTGACAAAAGGGCGGACGAAACCCAGACAATGACCAGTGCCCAGAAGAACAGAATCGCCGGGTCAGGGATCTTATTACCAGCCCGTTCGATAAAGTTGAGAAAGCGATCCATCCCACTCGGCTTCTGAGATGGCGCCTGATTTACAGCTTGGTTACTCATGGTAACTCCATTTTATGATGTTGTTGCCCCGGCATCCGGATATCAACCGACGCTGACACCCGCTGTTTTAATAATGATTTGTGCCTCTATTTCAGGACACATTTTATTAAAATGCCTTTTCAAAAGCACAAGATTCCAAAGGGAATTACAAAAATGGAGACATATTTTGCAAAAACGCAATAGCAGAGTAACAGACGAGACACATCATCACCCACCACAAGTAAACAATCTTGAAACCAAAATGCAATATATAACGTACGTCGTTAGCTAAAGGCTATTCATATCAGGCCTTAGTCACCGGATTGCATTGACGTATCGAACTCACTGTAACGCGAAAGAAGCGTGGACAACTCAACGTGCTGAGGCGTTCCATGCCGGTCTGGCCAACTCACGCTCACCGAGATCGATTTGAGGCTGGCGGACAACGGTGCGGCAGCGACTGCCCAGTTCACCGTGTAAAAAGGGGCCGACCAAGTCTGACCTGAGATGACATCACGATCAAAGTTTGCCGTCAGAGCCGACGACACCCCGCGTGTACGAAACCACTCTAACTGAGTTTCCGCCAGATGTAATGCATTCACCGCGTTGCTGACATAGTCGGTTTGACGCTCAACATAAGTCTGGAGCCTGACAAAGCCAAGCGCCGCTACACTGATCAACATCAGCGAGATTAAAACTTCAATCAGACTGAAACCAGCAAGACTAACGCGCATACCAACTGCCCTCGCGCCAGACTATTTTTGCGTGGGTACGGCGAATGGCATCGACCGTGTCACGGTTGTAAGCAAAATCCAGTGTCGTGTAGAAGATTGCAGCCTGCCCCGTTGCTGCAAAGAACTGTCCACCGGAAACGCTGACCGCACCATGTTGAAAATACGCTGCTCTCTGGCGAACCTCGATGGCGATATCATTCGGCTCGTGCTGCAGATAACTTGCCGCCTCAAATCCGCTCCAATCTGCCAGCTGCGGAGTGTAATCGTGGTTAACCAGGAACATCACTCCTTTCAGCGCTGGCAGCGTAGCTGCGCTGGCGTCACTCATCAGCGAAAACACGCCATCGTGGATCAACAGGATGATCCCGTCGGTCATCTGACTGGCTTGCACCAGGCGCGCATAGGCCTGAGGCTCGATTTCACAGCCCCCTTCCACCCAGATATGTCGCTGTCCCATCTCCACTAAATTCGCCACTTTGCTCCCGCACGCCTCAACCCGGACAGGCAGGCCGCTACCATGAAGCACGGTAAAACTACCGGCATCACGAATCCGTGCATACTGCCCGGCCTGCACACCGAAGAATGCCGAAAACGGCTCGACGCTCTTATCCCGGACGAAGTCCTGCCCTAAATCAGTGCCACTGGATGAACGGGTTTGATGCCTCGCCGCACAATAACCTGGCATCCCCGGTTCAGGAAAACCGGTGTATGGTGGCGTGATGGCACTTAGCCCTTTGTTTTCTGCCCCTGTGGTCACCAGTTGATCCCGGTAACGAATGGCAACGCATTGCCAGCCCTGCTCTGTCACGGCCCCGGGATCGGGAGTAGAGAAGGAGGCTGAACCATGAAAATAAAGGTCCGCGCTCGACTGAAGTGCTCCAGAGGATAAGTCACCGCCTATTTGAATTTCTTTACGCAAATGTGCAAAACCCGCGTTGGCGCTCACCAAAAAACCCGTCGTCGTGGACGTTACCTGCGGCAAGATGCCTTTGCCATCAAGACAATCGCTCAAGATGTCCGGCCACGCTTTCAACGGCTGGATCTGAGCCATGGCACACTCCAGAGCGCCTTCCGCCAACCAGTGTTGTTGACGGCTTTTGATGTGATTGTTCGCCTGTTTCAGCAGAAAAAACATCTGCCGCGCCGAGCCCAGCGTGACCACTAACACCACCAGTAGCAGCACACTCGTCACCAGTAAGATGGCGCTACCGTGCTGGCGTATCATCATTGCCAGTTCCTGTGTTTCAATGCCACCGATACCGCCTGACTCACGGCTGGTTTGGCCGCCAATTGCGCCTCCAGCGTGATCGACGTGAATCCGGAGCGAGTCGCATTACTGATCAACACCTGTGTCGTCGGCCGAAAAGCCGTCACTCGGATCTGCGCTGGTTCAAACAGTGAAAAGCATACCCCTTGATACCCGGAGACTGCTGCCGATACGACGGTCAGAATATCAGGCTGATCTTTCTCACACAATTTCAGCTTGCCCTCCTCAAGCCGGTACACCACATGCCGGAACGCCTCATTGCCGGAAGAAGCAACCCGGTAAACATACCCCAACAGGGCTGGATCCGACTCAACGTGCAGCACAGCATCTGCACCCGATAACATCAGTGATGAAGCCTCGATGCCATTGTAACCGGCGCGCTGCGCGTCTTCTTTCATTTGCTGAATGGCACTGCTGAGGTTTTGTGCCAACAACAACCGAAGACCACGCTCTGTCAGCATACGCTGCATGCTTATCATCAATGAGCCGATCATGGCAAGTACCAACAGTCCTAATAGACTGGCCACCATCAGTTCCACCAGTGAACCGCCACGCTGACTAACACGCCGGATAACCATATTGTTCACCTTCCAGCCCACATAACTTGATCCGACTGGCGCCGAACGACGTGCCAATTCTGAGCGCCCGCTCGCGATGCTGCTTTGGATACAGATAGATTGAACCGTTTTTGATTTTGCCTCGCACCCCATCAAATTTGATTTGTTCTGAGCTAAATTGAGACTCAAAGGCAATACCGTGATAACGCTGCCCCGAAAAACGCAGCAATACCGCCCCCTTTCCCGACTCATCAGAATCACTCAACCAGATCTGCCACTCTCCGCTCACATCCGGTCGCTGACTGACCTCGACATGCGCCCAGAGATCTTGATTTCGGTACACGGCTTCGGCCCGAGCCTGATGCAAAAAGCTCTCTAACGAGCGCGCCAGTTGAGTCATTTTGAAATAGTCGGACAAAGCTGAGTAAGCCGGTACTGCCGTCATCAACATAGTCAGAGTAATACCGAGCGTAATCAACAATTCCATCAAAGTGAACCCGCGAACCATTTCCCAAAATCCTGTGTAACTGACGAAATCCGCCACAATCAACTTGCGCCTATGCTACCAGTTGCGAAAAATGAGTCCCCATCAGATAAGGAAGGACTGGAAATGATTCGAAGAAAACAATGTAAGCCTTTCATCCATCGATTAAATGCAATGACATTGATCGAACTTCTGATAGTGCTCGCTATAATTGGACTGCTGGCGGCGTTTGTCTACCCAAGTTACACCGCACACGTACGTAGTGCGCACCGCCATCAGGCACTCAGCGACCTGAGCCGTATTCAGCTCTATTTAGAGCAGCACTATCGCAGTGGTTATCATGCCGGTACGGTAATCTCGGCTGGCATCTGTCTGGTGTGTGATTCAGACCCGTCACGCTATCAGTTCAGCGTTTCAGCCTCGACTCAGGGGTACCAGATCCGTGCACTGCCACAAACGGCAACCCGACAGCACCTCGATACCTGTCAGGGTCAAACTTACGAAGCCCTGACACTCAACCATCTGGGTGAATCCGCTCCTCCCCGATGCTGGCGCTAAATCGCTGACCCGTCCTGATATGGGTTGACACTTTTTAACTAAAACGCTCGATGTACTTCATCGGGCGTTTTGTATTTTAAAGCCGTATGAGGCCTCATTTGATTATAGATCTCTACGGATTCTGCTACCATTTTCCTCGCTTCTTCCAGATCTTTCGGCTTTCTCAGTAAGAGCTCCATTTTGAGTATCCCATTTACGCGCTCTGCTAACGCATTCTGATAACAGTCATACCCGTCAGTCATCGAGCAAGTNCCGCTCCTCCCCGATGCTGGCGCTAAATCGCTGACCCGTCCTGATATGGGTTGACACTTTTTAACTAAAACGCTCGATGTACTTCATCGGGCGTTTTGTATTTTAAAGCCGTATGAGGCCTCATTTGATTATAGATCTCTACGGATTCTGCTACCATTTTCCTCGCTTCTTCCAGATCTTTCGGCTTTCTCAGTAAGAGCTCCATTTTGAGTATCCCATTTACGCGCTCTGCTAACGCATTCTGATAACAGTCATACCCGTCAGTCATCGAGCAAGTCACTCTGTGTTTCTTATGGATATCTTGATATTCCTTCGAGCAGTATTGTGAGCCTCTATCTGAGTGATGTATTAGCTTTTCTTCACTCCGCCGTTGCCTGAGCGCTGAGATAAATGCTCGCTTAACGGATTGCGTTTTCATGTTGTCATCGACATAGTAACCAACAATCTTCCTTGAATAAGCGTCCGTAACCAGACTGACATAGCTCTCTCCATTTTGAGTCGGCAAGTAAGTAATATCAGCCACCCACAGTTGTTCTGGCTTCGTTGGTGTCAGTCCATCTTTCACTTTGTTAGGATGACAGAAGAACCGATGACGACTGTCAGTCGTTCGTTGATAGGCTCGTCTTGTTCTCACTAACAGACGATGCTTTCTGAGAAGCTCAAAGAGCTTATCTCGACCTATTTGAAGGCCCTTTATTGCGGCTAAGAACTTCAGTTTACGCGCACCAATGCGTGGCTGCTTCATTCTGACTTCACGGACAAAGCCAATGACAGCATGCTCATGATGCTCATAACGAGATTGAGTCTGGCACTGCTTATAATAAGCTTGACGAGAGATTTGTACTAACTGACAAAACTTCGTGACGGTCAAACCTGCTATGGTTTTCTCTTGGACAACGCTTCTTTGTGCTTTTTTGTCACTCTAACGCCATAGTCACGTTCCATAACGTTCACGACAGCTTCAAAGAAGTCGGCTTTGAGCTGTGCATCTTCCAGTTTCTTCTCAAGCTCTTTAATACGTTGTTCAGGTGTGGGCGGTGAATTGAACTCGGCCATAGAGCCTCCTTTGGACATAAAGTTAGGTGTCCCTTCAGACCAATCTAGTCGACCATGTTTACGAAGCCAAACTAAAACGGTAGAACAACCTTGGATGCCGTACTTCTCTTGAGCTTGTTTGTAAGTGAGGCTGCCTTTTTCAACCTCATCCACTACGGTGAGTTTAAAAGCGAGGGAGTAATCGCGCTGAGTTCTTTTAGTGGTTGATTTCATAACACTCTCCAATTTTGGGGTTGGAAAGTGTCAACCTTATTTAGGACGTTACACATCCTACATAAAAAAAGCGGGCTTCACGCCCGCTCTTTTAATGATGTTCTTCGTTAAGTAAATCGTCTTTCGCTGCAACCAGATATTGTGCCATCGACCAGTAGGTTAATACTGTTGCGACATAGATGGATATATAACCAACCCAGATCATCCAGTCATCATACCGCCAGATAAGAACCCACAGCGCAAACATCTGTGTCAGCGTTTTCACTTTACCGATCCAAGAAACCGCGACGCTGGCACGTTTACCAATTTCGGCCATCCATTCACGCAATGCCGAGATAATGATTTCACGCGCTATCATGGTTAATGCCGGAATCGTAATCCAGATTGAGTGGTAATGTTCCGTGATAAGAATAAGAGCCGTTGCCACTAATACTTTATCTGCCACGGGATCAATAAAAGCGCCAAAACGGGAGGTTTGCCCCAGTTTTCGTGCCAACATACCATCCAGCCAATCAGTAAAGCCAGCCACCCAGAATACCATAGCGGCCGCAAAAGGCGCCCAGCTGTACGGGAGATAAAACACGACGACAAATACCGGGATCAGGAAAAGTCGCAGGAGAGATAAAATATTAGGAATGTTAAAACGCATATTATTAGGCTCTTATCGTTTGCGCGTTAATGTTGCGGGATTTTTCTTATTGTTTCAATGCTTGATAAATGTTTTCTGCCAAAGAATGGCTAATCCCCGGCACTTTGGCTATTTCTTCAACACTCGCCCGCTTTAATTCTTGTAATCCACCCATGTATTTGAGCAATGCCTGACGACGTTTTGGTCCAATACCTTCGATACCTTCAAGTGCACTGGTACGGCGGGTTTTACCGCGCTTCGCCCGATGACCTGCAATCGCGTGATTGTGGCTTTCATCGCGAATATGCTGAATGAGATGCAAGGCGGGATCATCACTGGGTAAATTAAATTCTTCTCCGTCCGTGGTGATCAGAGTTTCCAACCCTGGCTTACGCGTAACACCTTTCGCAATGCCTATCATTCTAGGGCGCTTAGGCCAGTCATCCCAGTATTCTCTGATGATATCATGCGCACGGTTAAGCTGACCTTTACCACCATCAATAAAAATAATGTCCGGGATTTTCTCAATATCCAGTTGTTTTGAGTAGCGTCGCTCCAGAGCCTGTCCCATTGCAGCGTAATCATCGCCGCCGGTGATTCCGGTAATGTTATAACGACGGTACTCCTGCTTAACCGGCCCTTCGGGATTGAATACCACGCATGACGCAATGGTACTTTCCCCCATGGTATGGGAGATATCAAAACACTCCATCCGGTTGATGCTATCCATATCCAGCACTTCGCGCAGTGCTTTGAAACGCTGAGAAATCGTCATTTTATGATTGATCTTGGTGGTAATCGCGGTTAGCGCATTGGTATTCGCCAACTTGAGGTAGCGGCCTCGTGTCCCAGCCGGATTGACATGGTACGTCACCCTCCTACCCGCCACTTCGCTGAGCGCATCCTGAAGTGGCTTAATGTCATCCACCAGCCCTTGATTAAGGATGATCCGCGTTGGGATCGTTCTCGCTTCATTGTGACTGAGGTAGTACTGACTGAGAAAACTGTAAAACACCTCTTCCTGCGATGTGTTCGACGGTACTTTGGGAAAATGACTCCGGCTCCCCAGCACTTTACCTTGCCGTATCATCAGAATATGGATGCAGGCAATGCCGTTTTCCTGCGCAAAGCCCAATACATCCATATCATCCATACTGTCTTCAGAAACGAATTGTTGTTCCTGTACCCGGCGGATGGCTTGAATCTGATCGCGATATTTGGCCGCATCTTCAAATTTAAGTGTACGACTGGCTTCTTCCATTTTCGCAATCAGAATTTCCAGCACCTGCTTGTCTTTGCCCTGTAAGAATAAACGCACGTAGTTGACCAGCTCCGCGTATTCTTCATCAGAGATAATGCTGCTTACGCAGGGCCCCGCACAACGTCCAATCTGATACATCAAGCAAGGCCTGGTACGATTGCTGTATACCGTGTCTTCACACTGACGTACCGGAAAGATTTTCTGGATCAGATGCAAAGATTCACGGACGGCGCCAGAGTCGGGATACGGGCCAAAATATTCCCCTTTGCGCTTTTTCGCACCACGATGCATCGACAAGCGAGGATGTTTATGCCCACTGATAAAAATATAAGGGTACGATTTATCGTCCCGCAGCAATACGTTGTATTTGGGAAGATACTGCTTGATGTAGTTGTGTTCGAGGATCAGCGCTTCTGTCTCAGTATGGGTAACCGTGACATCAATTTTTGCGATGTTGCTGACCAGTGCTCTGGTTTTTTCGCTGTCTACACGCTGACGAAAGTAACTGGACAGGCGCTTTTTGAGATCTTTGGCTTTACCGACATAAATAACCACAGCATCGGCGCTGTACATACGGTAAACGCCGGGCTGATTGGTTACTGTCTTAAGAAAGGAAACCGAGTCAAAGGTGGTGGTCACTATAGTGTCTCGGTATCTAAAATTCCGTGTCGGATCGCCAGATGGGTGAGTTCAACGTCACCGCTGATGTCCAGTTTACTGAACAATCGGTAACGGTAACTGTTCACCGTTTTGGGGCTGAGATTCAACTGCTCAGATATATCGGTCACTTTCTGCCCTTTAGTTATCATCAACATGATCTGCAACTCACGCTCGGACAAGTCCGCAAACGGGTTTTCAGACGCTGGTGAAAACTGGCTGAGCGCCATTTGTTGAGCAATCTCAGGTGAGATATAACGCTGCCCGCTGTGAACAACGCGAATCGCGTTGACCATTTCGTCCGGGCCAGCACCTTTCGTCAGATACCCTGCGGCACCTGCCTGCATCACTTTAGTTGGAAACGGATTTTCCGTATGAACAGTTAAAACGATGATTTTCACATCCGGATTGAAACGCAGGATCTTCTTCGTGGCTTCCAGACCACCGATTCCCGGCATGTTCATATCCATCAAAATGACATCGGCATGATTAGTGCGACACCACTTGACTGCTTCTTCACCGCTGTCAGCTTCCCCTGCTACGTTCATTCCACGGACGTCTTCAATAATACGTCGTATCCCTGTGCGAACCAGCTCGTGATCATCTACAAGGAAAACACTTATCAAACTTGTATCTCCACACTCTTAAATTGGCTCTGCACCCACTTGAGGCAGTGGATAGCAGCATGGCTGCCTATTTTAACTTAATTCGCCGAATTTACTTACTCTGAATATGTGCGCAAAAGCAAACTTTAGCAAGTACTTATTTTCAGAACTGACGACTAGTACACATTTAACCTTTAAATCAATAAGTTAAAAGGATAATGAATATTTTATCATATCCTGACTTGATTACTGCCGCTAGATTGAAATCTTCTACACGCGCATAAATTTGAATAAGAACACGCTATCAACACAATCTTTATTCATCGTTGGTCGTACTCTGCGCTTGTATCTGTTGAACGTGCCTTCTCAACGACAAATAAACAACAAAACGCATAGTAGCAACTCCGTTAAGTGTAGCTGATTTTATCCACGACTCAGGGGAATTTGAGCAAGGCGGAACAAACGCTAACCGAGATTGAATCTGTGTATGTCAGCATTTTTTGATAAAATCCTTTCTATCCGGCTATTACGACGTTTTTTTGTTCAACAAGGACCCATTTTTGACTATTCAACAAGGTTTTCTTCTGACCCGGCAAGCCCGGGACATTGCAGGCCAGACCCAAATTGACTTGTGGGTTGCCACCGAGCAAGGTCCGGTGAATTTGATTGTCCGCGGTGAACAACCGGTCTTCTTTATTGAACAGAATGACATTGAGCAAGCAACTCTTTTGGCGAATCAACACAGTCTCACTGTCGTTATCAAACCGCTGGGCTTGAAAAGCTTCGAACACCATCCTCTCGCCGCCTGTTACTGCAACACTATTCGCGACAGTTTTACCCTCTCCGATATCTTGAGCAAGTCAGATATATTCATGCTGGAAGCCGACATTAAATTGGCAGACCGTTACCTGATGGAACGTTTTATAAAAGGCAGTATCGAATTTGCTGGCAGCGCACAACCGCATAATGGTTATCACCAAGTCCGTCAGGCAAAGTGTCGTCAGGGTAATTACATCCCTCATTTGAAAGTCGTTTCACTCGACCTGGAGTGCTCAGAAAAAGGCATTCTGTATTCCATCGGTTTGGATAGCGAGATGGACAGTCGAGTCATCATGATTGGCGATCCCGAAGCTGCCGACACTTCGATCCAGTGGGTCAAAGACGAATATGCGCTGCTGGAAGCGATGATCGAATGGTTCAGTCGCTACGATCCCGATGTGATCGTCGGCTGGAACGTGATTGATTTTGACTTCCGTCTGCTGCATAAACGTGCCGATTGGCATAACCTGAAACTGCGTATTGGCCGGGCCGGCCAATACAGTTCGTTCCGCTCATCGACTCAAACGCAGCAAGGCTTTGTGACCATTCCCGGTCGCGTGGTTATGGACGGCATTGATACACTCAAAACGGCCACTTACCATTTCCGCTCCTGGTCATTGGAATCCGTGTCCCAAAAGTTGCTTGGCGAAGGCAAGCAGATTCACAATGTGCACGACCGCATGGCCGAAATTAACCATATGTTCCGCTATGACAAGCCATCATTGGCGAAGTACAACCTGCAAGATTGCGTGCTGGTCAATAAAATCTTTCGTCACACTCACCTGCTCGATTTTGCGATCGAACGCTCTCGATTGACGGGCGTCGAACTGGACCGGGTGGGCGGTTCGGTCGCGTCTTTTACAAATCTCTACCTGCCACAAATTCACCGCGCAGGCTACGTTGCACCAAACCTGCACCCGGAAAACTGGATCGCCAGTCCGGGCGGCTATGTGATGGACTCGATTCCCAATTTGTATGATTCGGTGCTGGTACTGGATTTCAAAAGCCTGTATCCATCGATTATCCGCTCGTTTTTGATTGACCCAATGGGGCTGATTGAAGGTCTAAGGCTTGAAATCGGTAACCAGCCGGATCAAGCGGTCCCTGGCTTTCGTGGCGGTCAATTTCACCGTGAAAAGCACTTTCTGCCAAAGATGATCGAAGACCTCTGGGCGGCTCGGGATGTGGCTAAAAAAAATCAGGAGCAGGCATTTTCACAAGCTATTAAGATCATCATGAACTCGTTTTACGGTGTTCTGGGCTCATCCGGTTGTCGCTTCTTTGATACGCGCCTGGCATCAAGCATTACCATGCGTGGGCACGAAATCATGAAGCAAACCAAAAAGCTGATCGAGGCCAAAGGCTATCAGGTGATTTACGGCGATACCGACTCAACGTTTGTCTCACTCAACGGTGCCTACACTCAACAGCAAGCCGATGAAACAGGTCAGACACTGGTGCGTTACATTAATGAGTGGTGGACCAAACATCTGCAGACAGAATACGACCTGACGTCAATATTGGAGCTGGAATACGAAACTCATTATCGCAAGTTTTTGATGCCAACGATTCGTGGCGCTGAGACGGGGTCCAAAAAGCGTTACGCCGGGCTCATTGGAGAAGGCGAACAAGAAAGAATCGTATTTAAAGGGTTGGAAAGTGCGCGAACCGACTGGACCCCGCTCGCCCAGCGCTTCCAACAACAACTTTATCGGATGGTGTTTCACGAACAGGATCCACAAGACTTTGTGCGGCAGTTTGTCGAAGACACGCTCGCTGGCCGGTTTGACGATGAACTGGTGTATCAAAAGCGCTTACGACGTAAATTACACGAATACCAAAAGAACGTGCCACCGCAGGTACGGGCCGCTCGTATGGCTGATGACATCAACGCGCAACTGGGACGACCATTGCAATACCAGAGCAAAGGGGTCATTGAATACGTCATCACGGTCAACGGGCCTGAGCCGAAGGAATACCTGAAAAGCCCAATAGACTATCAACACTACATTGATAAACAGTTGAAGCCCGTGGGTGATGCCATACTGCCGTTTATCGGCTTAGACTTCACCAACCTGAGTTTGCCCCAGCTTGGTCTGTTTTAGCCTTAACCGATCTTGAACTCGGTTTTCTTATATTGCTTCACCAACCATTCACCAAAGCCGTCCAGAATGCCGATCACCGAACGTTTTGGTATCGGGCGGCCGGACAACAAGATGCCAAGACGATCGATTTCCACCTGCCGCTCCGGATAATAACGCAGGAAGTGGCGGCCACATTCAACCGGATCATCAAACCAATTCTTATCCCGGTGCATCACCAGAGAGTAGCTGGCCCGTAAAAGCTTTTTAGCAATAATGACCTGCGCTTTAACCTGCTGTTCTGACGTTTGCGCTTTCGCTATCCGGTGGCGATACACCGCCAGCCAGTCCTCGACATCCATATTCCACTGTTTGGCAATCTCCCAGCTAGGCTCATAATCACCAAAGCATTCTGAAAGATCGTCCCCATACACACACACCGCGCGATGACGCAGCAGAAAACCCCAAGAGAGAATCCCTTCGATGCTGGCGATGTCTTGTGCCAGCCCCACTTTGAAATCCACCGCGGTAATAAATGGGAACGCTTTTTGAAAACGCCAGCGAATGGTGTTGAACAGTGTGGTGCGCTGATCACTGAAGCTACGGTGGGTCACAACGACCACATCCAGATTAGAGCGCCCCGGCTGCGCCGTTTTGTTTGCAACGCTGCCATACAGATAGACACTGTGAAGATTTGCCCCTAACCCACCTTTGAGGCATTTAAGCAAATCATCAATCGCAGGCTGATATTCAGACTGGAATGCTTGTTTGGGATCGATTACTGGTAGAACCATCTGACAAATATGATCATTTTGACTATTGTTAAACCCGATCATGTTCGCTCAGAGCGGAGATTGAATCAAGATATTCCTTCCCGGCTCACTCTTGGTATAATGCGCCGAAATCAAACACAAAGGAAATCTTCCATGCCAAAGGCAAGTGAACTTAAGAAAGGTTTTGCGATTGAGTCAAATGGCAAAACTCTGCTGATTAAAGACATCGAAGTAACAACCCCAGGCGGCCGTGGCGGAGCGAAAATCTACAAGCTGCGCTGCACCGACCTGACGACCGGGGCTCGTGTGGATGAGCGCTTTAAGTCAGACGACGTGCTGGACACCGTTGAAATGAACAAGCGGGCGGTCTCTTTCTCTTACGTCGATGGCGACGAGTACATCTTCATGGATAACGATGATTACTCTCAGTTCACTTTTAAACAGGCCGATATCGCCGACGAACTGCTGTTCATCACTGAAGATATTCAGGGTCTGAGCGTGGTTCTGGTCAACGGTGCCGCTGTTGCACTGGAACTACCGGCGTCCGTTGAACTGGTGATCGAAGAAACGGACCCATCAATCAAAGGGGCGTCAGCTTCTGCCCGTACAAAACCAGCCCGCTTTGCGACTGGCCTGACTGTTCAGGTGCCTGAGTATATTGCAACGGGTGACCGCGTCGTTGTGAATACGACCGAACGTAAATACATGAACCGAGCTTAATATTATGTCTGATCTTATCTCTTACGATGACGTTATTGATGCCGCATACGACATCTTCCTCGAAATGGCGCCGGATAATTTAGAACCTGCCGACGTGATTCTGTTTACCGCTCAATTTGAAGACCGTGGAGCCGCAGAACTGGTAGAAACCGGGGATGACTGGGTTCAGCATGTTGGATTTGAGGTAGACAAAGAAGACTTCGCTGAAGTTCGTATCGGTTTGGTCAACGAAGAGAATGACGTGCTGGACGATGTATTCGCACGAATGCTCGTCAGTCGCGATCCTGACAAAAAGTTCTGTCATATTTTGTGGAAGCGCGATTAAACGCCTTCAACCAGAACGCCGCTGTGAACAGCGGCGTTTTTTTATTCGCTTTTTATCGACACGAGTTCACGCGGAAGCAAAGAAACAACCATCACAAATTCAACTCATGATTAGTATTGAGCTGAATTCGAACCACTGGTTGAGCATGGTCTGATTGCTTTTTATTGCCCACCCCATCTGAATGAAGATGCTCATCGTACACGACAAAATCGACGACTTTCCCCACTGCCCGGTTGTTTTGTTCATTCAAAGCATTGGATACAAAAATGTAATCCAGCGTGTTGCCTTCACCGCGATAATAATGCGTCGGTGTGCGCTTTAGCCCATCCTGATTGGGTGCCAGATTAAAGGCATCATACAACTTGTATTGGTAAGCGCTGACTTTAGCTTCCATAGGTAAGTTCTGGTACTTAACGCCATCCACTTCAAAGAGCCAAGCCCGGTTTGATAACGCTTCTACCGGGATCGAATCTGGGTCATCGTTCATATCACCTAACACCAGTATCGGTTTATCCGGCTGTGCTTCGATCTGTGTGGATACGGCCATGTACAAATCGTACGCTTCCGCTCCGCGTTGTAACAACGCTGCGACGTGGCCTGCCGAACGTGCTTGCATGGTGGCAAGCACTTTTTTCTTCCAAGGATCAGCGTCGTCATAATCCGGTTGAAGTTCAATGGCTCGTTTGGACTTTAGATGAGACACATACACCAGTATGTTGCCAAATCCTGGTAGCTCCACCTCGGCGCGCACTGGCGTACGACTGTATTTAAAGTCAGCCTCAACAGGCAACTGCTCTTCAGATTGTTGGCTGAACCGGACGGCCTGAACGGAAGAAAGCGGAAAACGGGCGGCAACAGCGACCACCGGAGAGGTAAAAATCAAGGTATCATGCGAATCGTGCTCTGGTTGTTCCACCACGTCAAAATACGCATACCCTGCCGCATTGACTAACGCCTTCAACTCGTCAATGCTAAAAACTTCTTGGAAGCCGATCACATCGCAATCCATTTCCTTGAGTCGGCTGATTATCCAGGCTTTTTTGGCCTGCCACTCATCCGCTGTATAAAAGTTTTCTTTTTCGTACCAACTGAACGGCGGCGCCGCAAACTGATATAGGTTAAACGTTCCACATCGTATGAACATCCCTGCCTCCTTATGTTTAAATTTGCATATAAACATTAGCAGTCAAGACGCATATCGGGTGACGTTTTGATTAAGTTTACATAACGGTGTTAGTGTCGGATTGCTCGCAACAATTCCTCGCTCAATTGGCGCAATACGCCCGCTGCTGGTTTTGTGTGCGAAAACGTTCTCAGACCGTATATTCCCATTACCAGAAACTGAGCCAGTTGCTCAGGGCTTCGAGATGACTGGAGTTCTTGATTCAACAGCGCTTTTTGTATCAAAGCTGTAAAAGACTCCTGCCACTCTGTCAACATTTTACTGATGATGCTTTCAACTTCTTCATCTTGCTGAGCCAATTCGTTCAACGCCTTTTGCAGCAGGCAATCTTTGATATTTTCCTGCTCACACTCTGCCACGACCTGGTCAAGGTAAGCTTCAATGCCCGCCATCACCGTGGGATGCGCCGCAAACAGTGTCTGTTGCTCAGCGTTGCGCTCTTCTCGGTAATGCTGCAGTGCAGCAATTAGCAAGCCACGCTTATTGGTAAACGCACAATAAATCGACCCCGGGTGTAATCCCGTCGCCTGCTTGAGATCCTGCATACTGGTTTTGCTGTATCCCTTAACAAGAAAGGCTTCCATCGCTGAACGTAACACCGCATCACGGTCAAATTCGGCACTGCGCATCGTAATTCTCTTAAACAACTAAACTTGTGTGGATTTTACTTGAATTTGAACAATCATTCAAAAATTTCTTGAATGAGCGTTCAAGATGAATTATTTTGAATGGACGTTCAAGAATTATTGACAGGGTTTACTCACATGAATGACTTGTTTCAACCTTTTAAACTTAACGACACAATCACACTCGATAACCGTATTTTGATGGCGCCGCTAACGCGCTGCATGGCTGACGACAACTTGGTGCCAACACAGGCAATGGTGGACTACTACGCTCGCCGAGCAGATACCGGACTGATCATTTCAGAAGCCACCATCATTCGTCCGGACGGGCAAGGTTATCCGAACACGCCGGGATTATTTACCGCACAGCAGATTGCTGGCTGGCGCAAAGTCACTGACAAAGTGCATGAGCATGGCGGCAAAATTTTTGCTCAGTTATGGCACACCGGTCGTGTCGCTCACCCGCATTTCTTTGATGGTGACTTTGTTCTTGCTCCCTCCGCACTGAGAGTAGAAGGCACCGTACCACGCATGCGTGAACTGACTTACACCACACCGAAAGCCGCCAGCAAAGAAGAAATTGAAGAGCTGGTTGAAGATTTCGCCCAGGCCGCCATCAATGCGTTGGAAGCGGGTTTTGACGGTGTCGAGATCCATGGAGCAAACGGCTATCTTTTGGATCAGTTCCTGCACTACAGCAGTAACATCCGTGATGATGAATTCGGTGGCAACGCAGAGAACATGGCGCGCTTCCCACTCGCCGTCGTAGACGCAGTGGTCGCCGCGGTTGGCGAAGATCGTACTGCTTTACGCTTATCTCCGGGCGCCTACTTCAATATTGACGCCGATAATCGCGACCGCAGTGTCTTTGATTATCTGCTCGCAGAGCTGGATAAACGTCAACTGGCGTACCTGCACGTCGGCATTTTTGATGACAGTATGGAGTTTGACTCTCTGGGTGGCACCGCATCTCAATACATGCGCGCCAACTACAGCAAAACTCTGGTTGGTGTGGGTGGCTTTACGCCAGAAAGCGGCCGTCAAGCGGTGGCAGAAGGCAAGTTCGATCTGCTCGCCATCGGTCGTCCACTGATTGCAAACCCAGACTACATCAGCAAAGTAAAATCCGGCAGCGAGCTAACCGAATATTCCGACACTATGCTGGCCGAATTGATTTAAGCGTTTTCCATTGCCTTTTCGCGGAAGGGTCGCCTTCCGCTTTTTTTCTATCTATCACGCAGTTTTGCCGTAAATCGGTGCACTTTACTTGCTTTTGTCTACTAATTAATTAAATATTTGTATATTCAATTAAAATGGTATTCAAATGTCCGCTCCGCTTTATATCCAAATCAAACAATACATCTCCGACAAAATCGACTCCGGTCAGTGGCCCGTAGGTCATCGGATCACGACGGAGCTGGAACTGACCGAACAGTTTGACGTCAGCCGGATGACGGTCAATAAAGCGATTCGGGATTTGGTCGCAGAAGGTAAATTGCAAAGGACGCCACGCCTGGGCACTTTTGTTTGTGCGCCTGAAGAAAAGGCCGAATCTCCCCTTCTGGATATCCGAAACATTGCTGAAGAAGTACAGCAACGGGGCAAACAGTACCGAAGCCAAGTGGTAAAACACCAGTTAATTTACGCCGATGAAAACGTCGCCACTAAACTTGGTGTGATGTTAGGAACTCAAGTTTTCTACAGTGAAATCATTCACTTTGCAGATAGTTTACCGCTACAACTGGAAATTCGCTGGGTCAATCCGGATTACGCACCGGACTACCTGAACCAAGATTTTACCCACATTACACCCAACCAGTACTTGTCGGAAAACTGCCCACTGAGTGCTATTGAACACACTGTTGAGGCCATCGTCGCTGAGACGGCCATTCGTCATACTTTGAAGATGTCTGACAGTGAACCTTGTTTATTGCTTAACCGCCGAACCTGGAGCGGCGACAAACTGATCAGCTCAGCCCTGCTGTATCACCCAGGCTCCAAATACAAATTAAGCTCTAAGATCCTTCTCGATTAAAATATTTTCAACCAAGATCTGATCACATTTCCGCAACATCTTTCTTGCTCATCTTTCCAAATTGCACTTTAATTTGTATATACATTTAAACCTCATTGAGACGGCAATATGGACTTGGTGTTAAAAAACGCTCGTCTGGTTACCTTGCAACCTGGCAACAGCGGTTATCAGACTCAGGACAATCAATGCATCGCTATCGACCACGGAAAGATCGTGGCGATCGGAACACAGACGTCGCAGCAACAGGCTAAGCAAGTGATTGACTGCGAGGGTCGTTTGGTCACTCCCGGACTGATTGACTGCCACACCCATTTGATTTTCGCCGGTAACCGTGCCAATGAATTTGAAATGCGTTTAAACGGCGTACCATACACCGAAATCAGCCAACAGGGCGGTGGCATACTGGCAACGGTCAGCGCGACTCGCCAGGCCAGCGAACAAGAACTGGTTGAGCTGGCCCTCCCCCGTTTGGATGGACTGATCCGCTCTGGCGTTACGTCGGTTGAAATCAAATCCGGCTACGGACTGACTGTTGCTGACGAACTAAAAATGTTGCGCGCAGCGAAAGCGCTGGAATCCCAGCGCCGCATCAAAGTCACTACTACTCTGCTTGCTGCGCATGCTGTGCCACCGGAATATCGTGACCGCGCCGATGAATATATTGACCTCATCTGTGAACACATGATCCCAGTGGTTGCCCAAGAGAAACTCGCCACCAGTGTTGACGTATTCTGTGAATCGATTGGTTTTAATCTTGAACAAACCGAAAAAATCTTTCGCTGTGCCACTGAACACGGACTGTCCGTCAAAGGCCATACCGAACAGTTGTCGAATCTCGGTGGAACCGCATTGACGGCAAAATACCAAGGGCTGTCGGCAGATCATATCGAATACCTGGATGACTCTGGTGTAGACGCTTTGGCAGCCTCTGGCACAGTAGCGACCTTATTACCAGGCGCGTTTTATTTCTTACGTGAGACCCAGCAGCCTCCGATTGCCAAACTGAGAGACAAACAAATCCCAATGGCGATTGCCACCGACTTTAACCCGGGCACCTCACCGTTTGCCGATTTGGGCTTGATGATGAACATGGCGTGTACTTTATTTGGACTAACACCCGAAGAAGCGTTACGTGGTGTTACTTGTCACGCGGCGAACGCTTTGGGGTACGGCTCTGAGCGAGGCCAGATTCAAGCCGGGTATGATGCGGATTTGTGTATTTGGAATGTCCAGCATCCGGCGGACTTGAGCTATCAGGTTGGCCTGCCGCGTCTTCATCAACGCATCGTAAATGGAGAAGTGAGCCATGACTGACTTACTGCCACTCACCAATCAGGATTTTCACTGGCAAGGCCGCCACGACGCTGAGGACGGTGAACTGGGTAAGCGAATTCATCACGTCGTCGAAAAAGTACAGGCTAGTGAATTATCAGATCACCCGGACAGCATCGCATTGGTCGGATTCTGCTGTGATGCCGGTGTCGCGCGCAATAAAGGACGAACCGGAGCACGTAAGGCGCCGGATTTGATTCGCCGGGCTTTGGCCAATATGGCCTGGCACACCCCGGCACGCTGGTATGACCTTGGCAATATATTGTGTGATGATGACCAACTGGAAAAAGCGCAATCCGATTGTGCCAATATTATTGCGACAGCGCTGCCCCATGTTCCGGTCATCACACTGGGTGGAGGACATGAAACCGCCTGGGCATCTTTTCAGGGGCTGGCTCGTTACCTGATAAAACAAGGCCAACAGCGGCCAAAGATTGGCATCATTAATCTGGACGCTCACTTCGACCTGCGAGCTTTTGAGAGCCGCAAAACGGACATCAAACCGAGCTCAGGGACCCCGTTTAACCAGATTGCTCTCTTCTGTCAGCAACAGGACTGGGAGTTTCATTACGCTTGCCTCGGTGTCAGCAAAGCCAGCAACACCGCCGCACTGTTCCAGCGCGCGGAAGAGCTGAATGTCTGGTATGTCGAAGACACCCAATTGTGCCCGTTAAATCACGTGTACCACCTGACTCAACTGCAACACTTTATCGACAGCTGCGACTATCTCTATCTCAGCATCGATCTGGATGTTTTCCCTGCCGCGACCGCACCCGGCGTGAGTGCGCCAGCCGCGCGCGGTGTCCATTTCAGTGACCTGTCTCCCTATATGGAGCGAATTCTGGAAGCAAAAGACAAACTCGTACTGGCGGATATCGCCGAATATAACCCTACGTATGACGTCGACAGCCAGACAGCCCGCCTTGCGGCACGTTTGTGCTGGGACATCGCCAATGCGATGACCGACCAGTCAACACCACAATAACATTACGTGAAACTGAAGGAGTCTCAACATGACGGAACGCCACAACGAAGATAAGCGTCTCGATACTTCACGCACTATTCGTGCCCCACACGGTACGACGCTACGCGCAAAATCCTGGCTTACGGAAGCCCCACTGCGCATGCTGATGAACAACCTTGATCCAGATGTGGCGGAGCACCCTCATTCACTGGTGGTTTACGGTGGTATCGGACGCGCCGCGCGCAATTGGGAATGTTACGACAAAATCGTCGAAGTGCTTGAGCGCCTGGCAGACGATCAGACCTTAGTGGTTCAGTCAGGAAAGCCTGTGGGTGTCTTCCCGACTCACAAGAACGCCCCGCGCGTACTGATTGCGAACTCGAACATGGTACCACACTGGGCAAACTGGGAACATTTTAACGAGTTGGATAAGCAAGGCCTGATGATGTATGGCCAGATGACCGCCGGCAGTTGGATCTACATCGGCTCGCAAGGCATCGTTCAGGGCACTTACGAGACGTTTGTCGCGGTTGCGAAAAAACACTTTGGTGGTCAGGCGAAAGGTCGTTGGATTCTTACCGGTGGTTTGGGCGGTATGGGGGGCGCACAGCCACTGGCCGCAACCATGGCTGGTTTTTCGATGATCGCTGTTGAATGTGATGAGTCACGTATCGACTACCGCTTGCGCACCGGTTATGTGGACAAAAAAGCCACCAGCCTAGATGAAGCGTTGGCAATCGTTCATGAATCAGATACGCCTGTTTCGGTCGGCCTGCTGGCCAATGCAGCAGATGTGTTCCCTGAGCTGGTGGAGCGCAACATTACGCCAGATGTCGTCACTGACCAGACTTCTGCCCACGACCCGCTCAACGGTTATCTGCCGATTGGCTGGTCCATGGATTACGCGGCTGAAATGCGCAAAACCGACGAAGCCAAAGTGGTGAAAGCCGCCAAAGAATCGATGGCCATTCAGGTCCGTGCCATGCTGGAGCTACAAGATCGCGGTGCGGCCACACTGGATTATGGGAACAACATCCGCCAGATGGCGCTTGAAGAAGGCGTGGAAAACGCGTTTGACTTCCCTGGGTTTGTGCCAGCATACATTCGACCTCTATTCTGTGAAGGGATCGGTCCGTTCCGTTGGGCAGCACTGTCTGGTGATCCGGAAGACATTTACAAAACCGATCAGAAAGTCAAAGAGCTGATCCCGGACAATCCACACCTGCATAACTGGTTGGACATGGCACGCGAACGCATTCACTTCCAGGGTCTGCCTGCTCGTATCTGCTGGGTCGGGCTGAAGGATCGTGAACGTCTCGGCCAGGCCTTCAATGAAATGGTGAAAAACGGCGAGCTGAAAGCGCCGGTTGTGATTGGCCGTGACCACCTTGACTCCGGTTCTGTTGCCAGCCCAAACCGTGAAACTGAAGGCATGATGGACGGTTCAGACGCCGTATCAGACTGGCCACTGTTGAACGCCCTGCTGAACACGGCTGGTGGCGCAACCTGGGTATCCCTGCACCACGGTGGCGGTGTGGGCATGGGCTTCTCGCAACACTCCGGTATGGTGATTTGTTGTGATGGCAGCGATGACGCCTCTGCACGCATCGCCCGCGTGCTGCACAATGATCCGGCCACTGGTGTTATGCGTCATGCGGATGCCGGTTATGACATCGCGAAACAATGTGCTGCAGATCAAGGCCTTGACCTGCCTATGCTCAACGAAGAACTGCGCAAACTGAAGTAAGGAAATGAACATGCTGAATTTAACGCTAAAGCCAGGTCTGATTAGCTTAAAAGATTTGCGTAAGGTGAGCCGCTCACCTGTCCAACTGGCACTCGACCCGAGTGCCATCCCCGCCATCGAAGAGAGCACTCGTGTGGTGGATCAGGTAATCGCAGAAAATCGCACTGTATACGGTATTAACACCGGTTTTGGTCTGTTGGCCAACACCCGGATTGCCCCAGAGGACCTTGAAACGCTGCAGCGCAGTATCGTCTTATCCCATGCGGCAGGCATCGGTGAGTTAATGAGCGATGAAACCGTACGTATGATGATGGTGCTCAAAATTAACAGTCTGGCACGAGGCTTCTCCGGTATCCGCCTGGAGGTCATCAATGCGCTGATCGCTCTGGTCAACGCTGAGGTCTACCCTTGCGTCCCTCAAAAAGGTTCCGTCGGTGCTTCCGGGGACCTCGCCCCACTGGCACACATGAGTACCGTCTTACTGGGAGAAGGACAGGCACGCCACAAGGGAGAAATCCTCTCTGGCCACGAAGCGCTCAAAGTGGCAGGTCTTAAACCTATCACACTGGCTCCGAAAGAAGGTCTGGCATTACTGAACGGCACGCAGGCTTCCACGGCGTTTGCTCTGGAAGGACTGTTCATCGCCGAAGACTTGTATGCTTCTGGGACGGTATGCGGCGCCATGTCGGTTGAGGCCGCTCTGGGCAGCCGTCGTCCATTCGATCCACGCATCCATCGCGTTCGCGGTCACCGTACCCAAATGGATGCAGCGCTGGCTTACCGCCACATGCTCGACAGCAGCAGCGACATTGGCGACTCCCATGTTGGCTGTGAAAAAGTTCAGGATCCGTACTCTTTGCGTTGCCAGCCACAGGTTATGGGAGCGTGTTTGCAACAGATCCGCAATGCAGCGGAGACTCTGGAAGTCGAAGCCAACTCTGTGTCGGATAATCCACTGGTTTTTGCCGATGATGGTGACATCATTTCTGGCGGAAACTTCCACGCCGAACCCGTGGCGATGGCCGCGGACAACCTGGCACTGGCTATCGCCGAGATCGGCAGCCTGTCCGAGCGACGCATGGCACTGCTGATCGACAGTGCACTGAGCAAACTGCCGCCTTTCCTGGTGGACAACGGCGGTGTCAATTCCGGGTTTATGATTGCCCAGGTGACCTCTGCCGCACTGGCCAGTGAAAACAAAACCCTGGCTCACCCGGCTTCCGTCGATAGCCTGCCAACGTCTGCCAACCAGGAAGACCATGTGTCAATGGCAACATTCGCCGCTCGCCGGCTGCGCGAGATGGGTGAAAACACCCGTGGCATTCTGGCTGTCGAGTATCTGGCGTCAGCTCAGGGACTGGATTTCCGTGCACCCAACAAATCATCAGCACGTGTCGAGGAAGCCAAACAGATCCTGCGCGAAAAAGTACCGTTCTACGATAAAGACCGTTATTTCGCGCCCGATATTGAACAAGCCAACGCGTTGTTGAAACTGTCAGTACACAATCACCTGATGCCAGAACAGCTGTTACCAAGCCTGTAATATCAAGCACTCAGGCCTTTTGAGCCCGGCAATTTTGCCGGGCTTTTTTATGTTGCAGTCATTTGCAGGCGAAAACCTTACACTGGATGGACCATTAAACGCATAGAGTTGGATATAATGCCGGACAGTTTTGGCTACAAGCGTACATTATGTTTCTGACACCTTACTTTTCGACACAAGACAACCAATTCCAGTTCACTCGTGAACAGGCGAGCCACTTCGCTAAAAAAGTCGCGGGTGATTACAACCCTATCCATGATGAAGACAATAAACGCTTCTGTGTTCCGGGCGACCTGTTGTTTGCTGTTCTGCTGCAACAACAAGGCATCAGCCAGAAGATGCGTTTTGATTTCTCCGGCATGGTGAACGACGGAATTGCGCTGCACATCGAAAACAAGTGTGACAAAGAGGCCGCGGTAGTTGACGCCAATGGCAAAGAATACCTGCACATGAATCGCCAGGGTAACGTAAGCCACGATCAGGCATTCATCGAGCACGTAGTGACAAATTATGTCCAGTTCTCAGGCATGAATTTTCCACACATCATGGTTCCTCTGATGGAAGAGCAGCAGATGATGATCAATTGCCAGCGTCCACTGGTGATATACGAAAGCATGGAAGTGGAGTTTGAACGCCTCGATTTGACGCACCCAGAGGTCGAGTTCACTGGCGCAACCTTTGATGTGGAAGGAAAACGCGGCGTCGTCACACTTAACTTCGCATTCAAAGAAGCGGGCGAAATCGTCGGTAAAGGTTTGAAACGTATGGTTGCCAGCGGGTTGAAGCCTTATAACCAAGCTGATATCGACAACCTGGTTACACGTTTCAACGAGCGAAAAGATATGTTTCTTAAGCAGCTCGCACAGGCTGCCTAGCTTTTGAATATAAAAACACCCGCCCGATGGCGGGTGTTTTTATTTATGCGTATCGACGACGTAACGTCACCAACAAAGCCATCAACGCTCCGAATCCCAGCGAGCCACCGCCTGACGAGCTGGATGAACTGACGGACGTTTCCGAACCAAGCACGCTGTACTTCACGTTGGTAATGGATGCGCCATCCCCTTCGGTGTACTCCAAGCCTCGAGTGTAGACCAGCCTCAATGTGTTATCGAAGGTGACAAATTTCAGTGTCACCGGCACGTCAATCGACCCTACAATACTTTCAGAAAGGCTCCCGTTGATGTACACATCTAACGTGTCATAGTCCGATTGAGTACTTAGATCAAAGGTTACAACGCCGGAAGGGATTCCAGTAATCACCACTTCAGATTCTTCGAAAAAGCCCAGCGCGGGCGCCGAACGAACACCATTTTTCATGGTTGTCCAAGGGACATCATTCACAAATACCGCATCGCCTTTCATGGCGGCCAAGGCTTGGGTCACAGCATCACTGGCCTTGTTTCTGACTTCAAACGCCAGCCAGGCGTTGTCAGCATTGTGCATACCGCCAAAATTGTAGTCGTAAGACAGTTGATAAACATAGCTGCCAATGGCACTCACCTCAGTCTTCAGACTGACAATACACTGCTCACCGGGGTTCAGTGTCTTGGCTGAACACTGATCATCAAATACTGAGGAGGATGCTTTACCGTCTTCGTAAGTCGAGATGGTATTCATGTCCACAACCTGGGTCGAGTCGTTTACAAACGTAAAAGTTTGCGTCACGGTACCCGGCTCAATGTAGCCAAGATCAACATTGCGTTCGACATAAAAGCCTGATGCGTTTTCCTGAATCCAGTCATTGAAATAGGAAATGTCCGCATACACGCCATAGGTACCCTGCTGGCCGCACTGACTGCTGCCCCAGCTCACAATACCAACTTGTTTGATTTCCGAACCATCATTAAAAACAATAGGACCACCACTGTCACCGCCACAGGAATCGTAACCTTCAACATTGGCACGGCCAGCACAAAAGTTATCTTCTCCCACACTCGCAAAGTTCGGACTCGACGCATGGCAAATTTCATCAGATTGCATAAAGACATCGACCTGATGCAACTGGGCGGGGTATGTCGCCGTTTCAGGATCCGGGTCTTGATCGCCCCATCCCATTACGGTCAGCACGGTATTCAACGGTAATGTGGCATTAAACCCGTCCTCAGCAAGTGTCACGCTTTGCGCCTGTGACGCTGGAATCGTTCGCTCCAGCTCTATCACGGCAATGTCGTAATTCCAACCGCCAGCGCGGTAGCTTGAGTGCACGGTAATCTTCGATGCACCAACGCGGATCCCCTGAGACGACTCTTTGGTCAGATCATTAATCCCCACCACCAAGTCAATGTCATCTTCGCTCAGGTTATCAACGCAGTGCGCAGCCGTAATGACATAACGGCCTTTGTATAACGTGCCACCACAGAACTGACCACTCATCGCTTCCTGATTCTTGTGTACGATCGCCGTCATGTACGGCCACTGTGACGCATTGGAAGGGAAGCCATCAATGATATATGGCGTGAATTCGGTCGCTTGGGCACTGGCCAACCCAAGCGTCGTGGCGCCTAAAGCCAGAACAACCTTGCCAGAAAGACTCATATCTTGTTCCTTATTATCCGTTATTTTTTGGAAGCAAGATCATAGCGAATAGTTATCGGTTGGGATATAAAATATCAATAACTTATCGTTGAAATGAGAGATAAAGAGCAAAAGCACTAATAACAAAAATATTATTAAATCCAACGCCTTACGCGAGACAAGTACGACTTATATTCCTCTCCGAACAGCCGACCTAACACGCGCTCTTCAGGTCCAATCTGAAAGCGATTCATGTAAAGAATAAAAAAGTAAGGCATTACCAGTGCAACAGTGTTCTCCAGCCAATAGCCCGCGCCGAACAACAAAATCACCAAGCCCAGATACATGGGATTGCGAGAATAGGCAAAGATACCGCTATCGACAACCCGGGAGGCGGACTCCGGCTTAACCGGGTTGACTGTGGTCTGCATTTTGCGAAATTCATGAATCCCGGCAAGGCCAACATAACCGGCTAAAACCACGCAAATCGTCGCCACCAGCCAGGTAAACGGTAACGACACCGACGCAAACGTCATGACGGAGGCAAACCGCTCCATCAGAATCAACCAAACGATGAACAGCGCGACCGGGGGAATGCGTAACTCGAGTTTATGAATAGACATCCTTTTCCTTCCATAACGGTAAACGTTAAGCCCGGCATGTTCAGCCGGGCTATAGGATTAAGCGAGAACTTTCAGCAGTGCCTGCAATGGATGCTGTGTCGGCACCTGTTCAAACCTTTTCACCTGACTTCGGCACGAATACCCCGTAATCAGGCAGCGGTCTTTCGGTAGCGATTCCAGACTTGGTTTCCAGCTTAAGCCATAAATATCTTTCGACATCTGCAACTTATCGACTTCGTGGCCAAATGTACCCGCCATGCCACAACATCCGACAGCGATCGCATTGAGCTTAGCACCAAAGTGAGTAAAAATAGCGCCCCACTCCTTCTCTGCATTCGGCATCTTTGTTTTCTCAGTACAATGAGAAAGCAGATACCAGGCTTCGCTCTCTGCAGCCTCCGCCGCCGGGAAAGACGGCAAACGAGGATGCAACCACTCGTGGACATTCAGCACGTCAAAATCGCCCCGCTTGTCACCCAGGACTTCCGCGTACTCATCGCGGTAACAGAGCACCAGCGCCGGATCGACGCCAACCATAGCAATCCCCAAATCGGCAACCTGTTCAAGAAACGCCGCTGTTGAGTGCGCGCTGTTGGCAAACTGGCGAAGGAAGCCTTTGATGTGCTGCGCTTTACCATTCGGCTTAAACGGCAATAACACCGGAGTCATCCCAAGCTTTTTGACCAAATGAGCAAAGTCTTCCACCACACCGGCGTCATAGTAACTGGTAAACGGGTCCTGCACGATCAACACGTGTTGACTGCGTTCCTCTTTGGACAGCAACGCCAGCTTTTGCATATCAAAGACCGGTAGACCACTCAATCGTTTTGACAAAACGGGAACCGACAGCAGCGGCGCATCAACATACCCGACCGTCGATGCGGTCAGGCGTTTCAGCCAAGGTTGCTTTAAGGCCGCATTCACTACTTTAGGCGCTTTGGCCATCACAGGCAGCACAGATTCAATATTAGCCACCAGATAATCTTTCGCCGGGCGTTGGTAACGTGAATAGTAGATATTCAGGAACCGGGAGCGGAAGCTTGGTACATCCACTTTAATTGGACACTGACTGGCGCACGCCTTACAGGCCAGGCAACCATTCATGGCTTCCAGCACTTCGTGAGAAAAATCGTACTCATGCCGTTTGTTCAACGTATTGCGCACCCGATCAATCATGGTTTTCACGCTTGGCGAAGCAGATAGAGTCTGCTTTTCGAGATCGAGAATATCTACCCCATGCTCCGTCAGTTGGCGTAACCATTCACGGACCAAACCCGCGCGCCCCTTCGGAGAGTGCCGACGGTCAGCGGTCACTTTCATCGACGGACACATCGGAGACGCTGTATCGTAGTTAAAACACAGTCCGTTTCCGTTACACTCCATCGCCTGTTTAAAGCTATCACGTACCTGAACGTCAATCTGACGGTCGAAATACCCCCGCTTGGTGCCCGTTACTTTGACCAGCTCTGCATCACTGTTCAGCGGTGTACAGATCTTACCCGGGTTCATCTTGTTGTGCGGGTCAAACGCGGCTTTGACGCGACGCAACTCAGTAAACAGTTCTTCACCAAAAAACGCCGGACCGTACTCAGAGCGATACCCCTTACCGTGTTCACCCCACATCAGACCACCATATTTGGCCACCAGCTTGACCACGTCATCGGAAATCTCGTGCATTAACGCTTCTTGCGACGGGTCACACATGTCTAGAGCCGGGCGTACATGCAGTACTCCGGCATCCACGTGACCAAACATCCCGTAATGAAGCTGCTTACTGTCGAGCAACTCTCGAAACTCGACGATAAAGTCAGCCAGATGCTCTGGTGGCACACACGTATCTTCTGCAAACGCCACGGGCTTAGCCGCACCTTTGGTGGCGCCAAGCAGACCGACCGCTTTTTTACGCATGTTGTATATGCGACCGATGCTGGCTAAATCGCTGCACACCTGATAACCGATGATGCCCGCCTGCTCACTTTCCAGCATGTTATCGAGCTGCAAGGTCAGTTGGCGTACCTGTTCGGCGACTTCCTGTTCGTCCTGACCGGCATACTCAACCATATTAATGCCCTGCATGTCCTTACCTGGCACATCGGTCAGCAAATCACTGACGGTATGCCAGACAATATCCTGCTTGGCGAGATTGAGCACTTTTGAGTCAACGGTTTCTACAGAAAGGGCTTTTGCTTCCACCATAAAAGGGGCATGACGCAATGCGGAATCGAAGCTGTTGTACTTCACATTGACCAGTGTGCGCGCTTTCGGGATCGGGGTCAGGTTGAGCTTGGCTTCGGTAATGAAGGCCAACGACCCTTCTGAACCACACAAAATGCGAGTAAAATCGAATTCGCCCTGTTCATTCAAGGCATTTTTCAGATCATAACCCGTCAAAAAACGGTTGAGCGGCGGGAACTTATCCAAAATTTGGCCGCGCTTGTTACGGCATACCTGCTCAGCGACATCGACAGCCTGAGCCGCTAACGTCTCAGGGCTCGCCTCCCCATGAGACAAGTCTGATTCCAGTATCGAACCATCAGCGAAAACGGCCTGCAACGACAGGACATGATCCGACGTTTTACCGTACTTCAGTGACCCCTGTCCCGATGCATCGGTGTTGATCATTCCACCCAGTGTAGCGCGGTTACTGGTCGACAGGTCCGGCGAGAAGAAATAGCCAAACGGACGTACCACATCATTAAGCTGATCTTTCACCACACCAGTCTGGACACGGACCCAGCCTTCTTCGGAGTTCACTTCCAACACTTGATTCATGTGACGGGACAAGTCGACGATGATGCCTTTGGTCAACGATTGACCGTTGGTCCCAGTGCCGCCTCCACGAGGTGAGAAAGTCACTCGCTCATAATCAGATTGACTGGCAATTTTGCCGAGAAGTGAGACATCATCGGTGGATTTGGGGTGTACCACCGCCTGGGGAAGTTGTTGGTAAACGCTGTTGTCGGTTGAAACAGCCAGACGACTGGCATACTGAGTTTCAATATCACCGCTGAAACCAGCGGCTCTCAGCTCCTCAAGATAACGTAAAACAACGGCATCGACATCGGACTGAGTATCAAGTCTTGGTAACATTTGCTTCCTGCCCCTATGGTGCTGATCCTCTCAGCACTGGGTTAATTTAATTTTAATCTTTGAGTTTCGTCACTTTACAACATTTAAAAAGGTGATCAAAACAGAATCTCGGTGCCAAAATGGAAATGTTCTATAAATATCGAGACGCACGCATTCACATCATCATTCTTATCAGAGCGAATCCATAATGAAAAAAAACAAAGTGGTCACCACCGAAGACATTTTATTAAAGCTTTGCCAATCGGTTTCAGGCGTACTTTCTTCCGCCACTAACTCCCACGTCTCTTACTCCGCCATGGTGCAGAAAATCAGCAAAACCAGCCTTAAGCCGGACTTTGGCTGTTTTGTGTTGTTCGACGGCGGATTCTCTGGCCTGGTTGTCATCAACTTTACGGCGAAAGCCGCACTGGAAATTTACACCAATTACATGCGCAATATGGGCATGCCAGAAGAGGAACTGGCTGTGCTGCATACCTCAGATGAAGTCGGCGATGTGCTGGGTGAGCTGATGAACCAACTGGTGGGTGACTTTACCAATAAAGTGCGCAAAGAGCTGCAAACCAACATCACGCAAAACCAGCCTAAGATGCTGTCTATCAACAAACAGGTTATTCTGCAGGTGGATACCAATCTTGATCGCCCACAAGCGCGCCGGGTCACTTTCTCCACCGCGAACAACAACATCTTCTACCTGGAACTGGCAATGGATAAAACGGAATTCATCCAGCTTGAAGAGTTTGAAATCGCAGAAGATGAAAGCCCGGACGACATCTTGGAACAGACTCAACAAAGAATGAGCAACAAAAGCTCGCAATCGGAAGCCGATAACTCCGCCGACGATCTGCTGGACGAACTCGGGCTGTAACCTTCTCTTGTCACAAACGCCGCTTTCAATATTGAGGGCGGTTTTTTCCTTTCTTCCCCTCGCAAGCCAAAAACGGTAAAATGTCGGACTTTTGATTCAACAGAGAGCCGTTTTTTCGTCAATGGATAAACAGAAAGCCCTTAAAAAGATCGCTAAGTGCCTGGAACTTGGCAATTCAGCCAACGTTAATGAAGCCGCGAATGCCATCAAGATGGCACACCGGTTAATGCTGAAATACGGTCTGGACAAAGATGATATTGAATTCATCAAAATGGGCAAGACGAAATCGACTCATTTGTTGCCTGCCAATATCAGTTCCACTCTTCTGCGTATCATCCGTGGCATCAACACAAAATTTGGTGTGGAAGCCGTGCTGGTCAATCACAAAGGCCTGAAGCGGTGTGAGTTTATCGGTGAAGCAGACCGTGCCATCTTTGCCGCGTTTGCCTTCGATATCATTTATCGCGAAATGAATGAACAGACAGGCCAGTTCCGTAACAGCTTTGCTGGCAGCGGCACCTCAAACGGGGAGGTCACCCGTCGGGTAAACTCGTTCGTTTCCGGTTGGGTTGAGGGGGCTTTAGAAAAGTTGCCCATCATTACGCCTGATGAAGAGTCGGCCAATAAAATCAACAACTACATCGATAAAGAATTTGAGAATATCGATCGGGAAACGTTCAAACAACAGCTACGCGAGGCGATGAAAAACCTCACGGACGATTACGAAAAAGGGTTAAAAAAAGGCCGCACGGTATCTGTTAACAGACCGATAGATGGTGCGCAAGCGCCCAAAATGCTTAAATAAACGTCAGCATTTTTAGCATTAGGTCAATTTATACTTATCCGGTTTGACATAAGTATTAGTAAAGCGTTTATTCTTTGGGTGTTAATCTGAAAAAACACACGGAGAGATTACGGTGAAAAAATTAACGCTTGCTCTTGCCGTTGCAGTCATCCTGTCCGGCTGTCAGGCTACTCAGCGTCAGGATGCCACAACTGGCGAAACCGAAACCAACTCTGCAACAAAAGGGGCTCTTTGGGGAGCGCTGGCAGGTGCGGCAGTAGGTCTGGCTACAGGTGACGATGCCAAAGAACGTCGTCAGCATGCCCTGTGGGGTGCAGCTGGTGGCGCTGCGGTTGGTGGTGGCGTAGGTTACTACTTCGACCAACAGGAAGCGGCGCTACGTAAACAACTTTTAAACTCGGGTGTTCAGGTTCAGCGTGTCGGTGAAAACCAATTGGTGCTGCGTATGCAAAACGGCATTGGTTTTGATACCAACTCATACCAACTGAACAGCAGCATCCATAACACTTTGACCGGCGTAGCCCGAATCCTGGTCGAATATCCGGATACCAGCCTGGTGATCAGCGGTTACACGGACAACACGGGTAGTGACACCTACAACCAGTCACTGTCTGAACGTCGCGCTGAATCTGTGCGTTCTTACCTCTTGTCTCAGGGTGTAGCGTCTGGCCGTGCCATCGCACGTGGTTACGGCGAACGTAATCCTATCTGTACCAACGGCACATCTGAAGGTCGCGCATGCAACCGCCGAGTGGAAATTCAAATTCTTCCGCTAAAATAGTAACATTCGGGACTCAGTAGCAATACTGAGTCCTTTGTTATTGATGGAAGCAATCCGATGGTGAAGCCGTTACTCCCTTTCCTGGTTCTTTTTTCTGCATTTTCCGTTGCCGGGCCAGCACCCAGTTTGCTGGATCAGGCAAAACGCAACGACCCTGCCGCTCAGTTAGAACTGGCTCACTACTACCAAACCACGCCTGGCGAAAAAGCCAGTGATGCCTTCTATTGGTTACAACGCAGTGCAGACAACGGTAACCTGACCGCGCAGGCCAGATTGGGACACGCTTATCTGGATGGTCGCGGTGTCGAGCAAGACGTTGCCGAAGGCATGTTTTGGCTGAATCGTGCGGCCACCCAGGGGGACGTTGACGCCCAATACGAGCTTGGCCAGTGGTTTGAAAGCAAGCACGCAACGGACATCGCACTGGGCTGGTATCAACTTGCCGCACAACGCAGCGCCGATGCAGAAAGTGCCTACTCCCGATTACTGGAAATCAGGTTTAACCGACAGCGCGCCAAGCAACTTGATCAATTCAAGGCACTCAACCAACTTTCTGACGATCAGCCCCTTTCCTCTCCTTTCAAGTGGTTATCTCAGATTTATCTCATTCCCGCTGGCATGCTGCTGTTAACCGTATTGCTCTACGCCGCTTTCCGACTAGGCAAACAACGAGCGGAAAATGAGTATGACGTAGTGGAAGGTGAAACGTTAATGCGTCAGATTGAGGACAAAGACGCCGAGTTACTGAAACTCAAAAAACAGCTGCAAATCTTGTTCAGGCAGCTTAAGTTTGCACAAAACCCACCTCAGGCTAACGTCTCCCCTTCGAGACCAGAAGACGCCACAACGGCCACAGCATTTGCGATGCTTGGATTCACCGTTGACGACAAACTCGACAATAGAAAGATCAAGCTACGTTATAAGCAGTTGTCCCGGCTATATCATCCCGACTCAAAAGGCAGTGAGGAAGAGATGAAGCGCCTCAACAGTGCGTTGAAAACGGTACTTAAAGTTGTTAATAAATAGTTACACATCTAAAAAAAGCCAAGTGATTAAGTTTCACACAGCCCGAAATCAAAAGGACTGACGCAAACGATCCCTCTCGCACTCTGAGTAACAAATAGTTAACTCGTGTTAGGCAACTATGTCATAATCGCCGCCGAAAATGACACCTAACTCAACACAGGTGGGAGAGACTATGTTTACTATTGAAGGAATCTGCGACTGGTGCAAAAAGCCAAACTTGCTGGCAAAGCACGAGTACATTGACGGCAAAGCACACCACTCATGCAAAAATTGCAATGACCTAGCTTCACTGGATGTACGCCAGTTTAACCTCGCAGAGCTTCAGCACAGAGAACGTCAGCAAATTCAGCCACGTTAACAACCCGATAATAAGCGCCCGTTGGCGCTTATTGACTTTTCCTTCGTCTCATCCTTCTTCCCCAAGGTCACACTCACTACTGTATACAGTACTTTTCTGACATCGGCACAAGACAAAACTGTATATCCGGTCACAAATCATCATACTTTTCCAATGTTAAACCCCGCACCGAAACCAATAAATAATCTTTATTTTACATATAGTTGGCTAAGAAAACTCTCATTTATCCAGTCGACTATCCCTATCCCCTACACAAAAACCACTTGATCAGTTCCTTATTTAAAACTACTGTATACACATACAGCATGTATATAAGGACAGTTAAGTTATGTTTCAGGCACATACACACTCAGCTTCATTTTCTAAATACAATGTATTGGCGCAACCGACTGAACCGATGAAGATCCCTCGGGAAGCCCTGCAACGTCTGGCAGGTTTATCATCTCAGGGTCAATGGATTTTGTTTACCGCCGAGTGTCCTCGTCCGGATTACAAGCAATTTGCAGCGTCTAACGTCAGCTGCAACAAAATCATTCAGATGAAGCCTTCCCGATCTCAGTCTGAACTGGAGATCGTGATAAAAGCGATCAAATCAGGCAATGCCAGTGCCGTTGTGGCATCGAATCAAATTGATGTGGTCAATCAGCACCTGTTGAAAGACTTTGGTCGTGTGCATCACTGTGAAGTTTTTTTCGTTGAAGGCAGAACCAAACAGTACCATTAACAAGTTCAACGAATCGACAGCGATGTGTGATACCCACTGCCATGCTTTTGACTGTCTTTGCGCCTCCGCCTGTAAGGAGGCTTTTTTCTATCTATTATGTCTATTTTTGATCTCAGTCGGTGGCATGATATTTTAAGGCAAACGTTTGCTTTTATCTGGAAGCCAGAAATAGTTCTGGTATGATGCCTGTCGAACTGGTGTTTTGAGCCAGAGCATCGAAGCTCAAATCATCGACTGTATGCTTCTTAACTCTAGATAGGAATGTCTCAATGAGCCTTGCCGATCAAGTTCTCGCCGTAAACGACGATCTTCCCATTCGTACCCACCTACCGGTTCATAGCGGTAAAGTCCGCTCCGTCTACTGGCTGACCGAAGAGGACAGCAAACGTCTAATTCAAGAAAAAGGCTATAATGTCGCCCCGGATGCGCCGCTGGCGATCATGGTGATCAGCGACCGGATTTCCGCTTTTGACTGTATCTGGAAAGGCGAAGGTGGTTTGAAAGGAGTACCGGGTAAAGGCGCCGCATTAAATGCGATCTCCAATCACTGGTTTAAACTTTTCCAACAGCATGGATTGGCCGACAGCCATATTTTGGATATCCCTCACCCTTTTGTTTGGATCGTTCAAAAAGCGAAACCGATCAAAATTGAAGCCATTTGCCGCAAGTACATCACAGGCTCCATGTGGCGTGCGTACGCCAAAGGCGAACGCGAGTTCTGTGGTATTCAACTACCGGAGGGGCTCGAGAAAGACAAACCATTGCCTGAATTGCTGATCACACCATCGACTAAAGGTATTCTGAGCGGCATTCCGGGCGTTCCAGAAGCGGATGATGTCAACATCACTCGTCAGAATATAGAAGACAATTTCGCTGCGTTTAACTTCACCTCGGCGGCGGATATCACTCAGTATGAAACCTTGCTTAAAGACGGTTTCGGTGTGATCAGTGAAGCACTGGCTAACGTGGGTCAGATCTTTGTTGATACCAAATTTGAATTCGGCTATGTAACTGATGCTTCCGGTCAGGAGAAGCTGATTTACATGGACGAAGTTGGCACACCAGATTCCTCCCGAATTTGGGATGCGAAAGCGTATCAGAATGGCGAGATAGTCGAAAACTCAAAAGAAGACTTCCGTCAGTTTCTGCTCAACTACTTCCCAGACCCGGATATCCTGTTGAATAAAGATCGCATGCCAGAGCGTGAAGCATTGGCGCACGACAATGAACTGCCGCAAGACGCTCTGATGGCGATCTCACGCACCTACACAGGCATTGCAGAGAAAATCACTGGGCAACCGGTTCACCTCAGCGCAAATCCGAAACAGGAAATCATTGATGTTCTGAGCCAGTCTTATGGCCTGATCGACTGAGAACGCCCGTGCATGAATGACGTTCGTTATTCTAACGGACACTGATAAAAAAACGCCAGTCTGAGACTGGCGTTTTTGTTTTGGTCGAGAGGAGTTACAGCTTGAAGCGGCTGATTTCTTGTTCCAGCTCGTAAGACAGCTCAGAAAGCTGCGCAGCCTGAGACGCGGCTTCATGCGCTTCGTCTGCCAGCTCATTCGACACGTCACGGATACCGACTGTGTTACGAGTAATCTCCGACGTGACCGACGCTTGCTCTTCAGCGGCCGATGCAATCTGAGTGGCCATATCGCTGATGCTCTCCACAGCGGATTGAATCTGAGTCAGACTTGCTGCTGCCAGATTCGCGTCATCAACACTGGTGGTCGCCAGCATACGACTGTCATCCATAATGCCGACCGCTTTCGCCGTTGTGCCCTGCAGCGTTTCAATCATCTGCTGGATCTCTTGTGTTGAGGCATGCGTACGTTGGCTCAGAACACGAACCTCGTCAGCTACCACAGCAAAACCCCGCCCCTGCTCACCCGCACGTGCCGCTTCGATCGCCGCATTCAGTGCCAACAGGTTGGTTTGCTCCGCGATGTCCTGAATGGTCGACAAAATAGTATTGATGCTGTTGCCGTGCACTTCCAGCTCTTTAATCACTTCCGTTGCAACCTGAACTTCTTCTGCCAGATTCTGGATAGAACCTTGAGTCTGATTCACTTGCTCGGCGCCATGCTTAGAAGCGGTAACGGCTTCAGTTGAGCTTTGCGCTGTGTTGTCCGCGTTGCCTGCGATTTCTTGTGTCGCAGCAGCCATCTCATTGATCGCGGTGGCGACCATATTGATTTCATCCTGCTGCGTGCGAATGCGGGTGCTACGCTCTTCGGCGTGCGATGCGGTTTGCTTCGCTTGTTCAGACAGAGCCGCTGAAACGTGGCTCAGCTTCGAGACCATGGTGTGCATGTTACCCACAAACACGTTGAAGTTTTGCGCCAATTGGCCAACTTCATCATCACTGCGTGGTTCCAAACGTTGAGTCAGGTCACCTTCACCAGATGCAATCTCTTCCAACGCAACAGACACCCGGCCCAGATCACGGAACAGGAAGCTCACCAACCAGGAAACAAGAGCAATCACGATGATAGTGATGATCACGGCGGTAATGATCAGGCCACGAAGGAGCTGTGCGTGCGCCGCTTCTTCTGTGGATTTGTCCATTTGGATCGCGAATACCCAGTCCGTACCCGGAATATTCTTGAAGTACAGCAGTTTATCCTGACCTCTCACTGTGATGTCATCGATGCGCTTTGCATTCGCAGCATCTTCAATCGAACTCATCGTAAGTGATTTGGCAATGGTGTTCACGGGCTTAAGGATCAGGGATTTATCCGGGTGGGCCAGGAAAGTGCCGTTCTGCTTGTCAATCAACATAGCGAATGCATTGTCGCCGGCATCCAGGCTGATCACATCATTGATCAACTGATCAATCAGTACATCCGCACCAACAACACCGACAAACTGGCCGTTTTTACGTACTGGCTCAGCGATGGTCACCAACAATGCATTGGTGATCGCATCCTGGTAGGCCGTAGTAATGATTTGCTTGCCTGCCGCTTGCGCGTCTTTGTACCAAGGACGCGTACGAGGATCGTAATCGGCACGATTACGTTCAGGATGAGAGCGGTACATCTCGCCAGCCGGCGTCCCAAAAAAGATGTCATCGAAGCCACCCGCTTTCCGCGCCTGTTGCAGATAAGGAACAACATCCATTTCTTGCGAGTAATCGTTGAAAGCAGTGGAAATACTCTTACGGATGTTAACCCAGTCAGAGATACCGGAAGAAGCTGCGGTGGCAAGACTTTCGGCACGGGCGTACACGCCATTACGGGTTTGTTCAAAAAGTTGGTCCGCCGACAGCCAGGTTAGTGCCGTTGCCATAGCAACGACCGCTGACAGGCTGGCGCCAATCAGCTTTTGTTTCAGTGAAATTTTCATTGGCATTACGTTATTTTTAGGAACAGATAGAAGTGCGAATATTAACCAGATTTTATATTATGTGCACGCAGTATTGATAGTTTTTTTAAAATTTATAACCACATGTTTTTAAACAATTTTATTTTGACATTTTATTGTCACATGACAATAAATTAACACTACTCTGTCATTTAATTTCCGACAAAATACCGTCGCAATTAGAGATATTTACCCTCTTCATGTAGTATCTATGAAAACACCCTAATGGAGTGCATGATGGAAGCAGAACTGCTTGAAATTCAAAATTTTCTTTCGCAACACCCTCCTTTTAACGAACTGCCGGAAGAGGTTCTGCAACATGTCGCGCGACATGTTGAAATCTCTTACTTCCGTGAAGATACGCCCATCATCCACTTCGGTGATCAAATTCATGACTTGTATGTGGTGCGTAGTGGCGTCGTGGAAGTTTACCGACGTAAGGGCGAACTGTATAACCGCCTGGATCAAGGGGCGCTGTTCGGTCAAATGGGTCTGCTGACCAATAACAAAGTGCGTTTTCCCGCCAAAGCCACTGAAGATACTTTGCTCTATTGCATCCCCGAAGACATCTTCCAGGACCTGTATGAAAATCACGACAGCTTCGCGGATTTTGTCGAGGTGCAGGATAACGCCCGTTTGCGTCAGGCGATCTCTAGCAGCAACGAACAAAACGACTTAACCACGTCCAAAGTGCGTACCTTGCTCAGCGGTGAAGCGCCATTCGTACAGAAAAACGAAACCATACAGAACGCCGCGATCAAAATGGCTGAAGAGAATGTGTCGTCATTGCTGATCATCGACACCGAAGTGTTAGAGGATGATGAAGATGACAGCTCTTCCCTGCTCGGTATCATTACCGACCGAGACTTGTGTACGCGAGTTCTGGCAGCGGGTCTGGATCCGCAGGATGAGGTGGCTTCTGTGATGACCACCGAAGTCATTTCGCTTGATCACAACGCCTATGTCTATGAAGCCATGCTAACCATGCTGCGTTACAACGTGCATCACCTGCCGGTACTCAAAGATAAAAAGCCGATTGGTGTCATCGAAGCCACAGACATCGTCCGCTATGAATCACAGAACTCACTGCTGCTGGTCAGCAGTATCTTCCAGCAGCAGACAATAGACGACCTCGCTTCGCTGTCAGAACAGGTCAAAGACAGCTTTGTCAGATTAGTCAACGAAGATGCCAACTCTCACATGGTCGGCAGTGCCATGTCAGTGATTGGTCGCAGCTTCAAACAGCGTATTCTTGAGTTGGCGGAAGAGCAGTTTGGTCAGCCTCCGGTGCCATACTGTTTTCTCGCCCTGGGCTCTATGGGTCGCGACGAACAACTGATAGTCACCGACCAGGATAACGCCATTATCCTTGATGACAGTTTCGACAAAGACAAACATGACGCCTATTTTGCTGAGCTGGCGACATTCGTGTGCGACGGACTGGCGAAATGTGGCTACAGCTACTGTACCGGGGACATCATGGCGACTAACCCAACGTGGCGGATGACCCGCCGCGAGTGGGAAGAGTGTTTTGCTGACTGGATTGATAACCCGAACCCGAAAGCGCTGCTCAACGCCTCTATTTTCTTTGACCTGGATGGCGTCTATGGCCGCTTGAAGTGGGCAGAACAACTCAACGGCTTTATTGTGCGTCGAGCACGAAGAAATAACCGCTTCCTGGCCTGTCTGGCACGCAACGCGCTGAACCGCACGCCGCCTCTGGGTTTCTTCAAAGACTTTGTGATGGAAAAAGACGGTCGTCACAATAACTCGATCAACCTTAAACGTCGCGGTACAGCGCCACTGGCAGATTTGATCCGGGTGCACGCTCTGGCGGTTGGCTCCCGTTCACAAAACTCCTTTGAACGTCTGGATGACATCATCGACGCAGGTATTCTGCCAAAAGGCAAAGCAGAAGATTTGCGAGACGCACTGGAATTCATCTCTATGGTGCGAATTCGTCACCAAGCCTACGATGTCGAAAACAACATTGAGCCCGACAACAATATTGAGCCAGAGCACCTGTCCGATTTCGAGCGCCGTAACCTCAAAGACGCCTTCCAGATCCTGAGTAACGCACAGAACTTCCTCAAGTTCCGTTATCAGGCCGGCAAAAGCTTTAAATAAGGTAACGCCATGTTGACAAGAAGTGTATCCAGCCCGCTGGTTGACTGGGAAAACAAGTTTCGTCAGAAGCAACAACTGATTCAGGATCCGGCACTGCTGGCATTCTATGGTCAGGCAGTGCCTCCAGCATCTACCCCAATGGAAGATGTGGTATTTCTGGCGATGGATTTCGAAACAACCGGCTTAAATGCCAAAGAAGATGACATCATTACCATTGGGACGGTGCCGTTTACCCTGAACCGGATCTTCGTCAATAAAGCCAGGCACTGGACCGTCCGCCCCAGCAAACAGTTGCCTGAAGAGTCGATTGTGATTCACGGCATCACTCACAGTGATATTCTCGATGCACCCGATTTGAGTGAGATATACCAAGAAGTGCTGGAGCAGATGGCCGGCAAAATCACGGTGGTGCATTACAACCCGATTGAACGGATGTTTTTTGACTCGGCGCTACGGGCGCGCATCGGCGAAGGGATTGAATTTCCAGTTGTAGACACGATGGAACTGGAAAGCACAATTCAAAAGAAACAGTTCGGTGGTCTGCTTAATCGGCTGAAAGGCAAAAAACCTCAGTCGGTACGTCTGGGTCAAAGTCGCTCCCGTTATGGACTGCCGCTGTATACTCCCCATCACGCGCTGATCGACGCGATTGCCACCGCAGAGTTACTGCAGGCGCAAATTGCACACCATTACAGTAAAGAGCAACCGCTCAAAGATTTCCTGCTCTAATCAAGCGATTCAAAAACGTAAGCAATAAAAAAAGGGGCCAATGGCCCCTTTCCTGAATGCGACACAGTGTTTATTGCTGTCGCTCCGTGCGCATCCCCATAACCAGGCTGACACACATGAGCAGTAACACAATGGTAAACGGCAACGCGGTTGAAATCGCGCCGGCCTGTAATGCCTGAATGGCCTCCGTACCACCAATCCACAGCAGAACGGCGGCCACTGCACCTTCCATCACAGCCCAGAAAATACGTTGCAGAACAGGCGCATCCACCTTACCGCCGGCCGTGATGCTATCAATCACCAGAGAGCCAGAGTCAGACGAGGTGATGAAGAACACCAGCACCAGAACCACAGCGATGGTCGACAGCACTTTACCCATAGGCAGAACGTCGAACATTTCAAACATCGCCAGTGATACGTCCGTCAGACCTTCCGAGCCTAGCTGGCCTACTTTGTCCACCACCTGTTCAATTGCCATACCGCCAAATACAGACATCCATACCAGCGTCACCAAGGTTGGAACGATCAAAACCGCAGTGATGAATTCACGTACTGTACGACCTTTAGAGACTCGCGCAATGAACATGCCGACAAATGGTGACCAAGAAATCCACCAAGCCCAGTAGAATACTGTCCAACCCTGGAACCAGGCTTCATCCGTCCGGCCATGAGGGTTACTCAGCGGAATGATGTTTTCTACGTAGGCCATAAAAGTGGTTGGGATCGAGCCAAACGTGATGGCGTAACCAATCAGCGCTACCATAATCAGCAGCAAAAATGCCACGATCATATTGATGTTACTGATCAGCTTCACCCCGCCTTCCAGGCCACGAATGACGGAATACGTAGCAAGCGCCGTGACCGCGATGATCACGATAATCTGAAGGCCCAGCCCCGATTCCACACCAAACACATGGTGGATACCGCTGGCGGCTTGCTGCGCACCCAGACCCAGCGATGTCGCTAGACCAAACAGCGTCGCTAATACCGCCAGAATGTCCACAACGTGACCAGCCCATCCCCAGGCGCGATCGCCCAGCAACGGATAGAAGATCGAGCGAATCGACAGCGGCAAACCTTTGTTGTAGGCAAAAAATGCCAGTGACAGTGCCACAACACCGTAAATGGCCCAAGGGTGCAATCCCCAATGGAACATCGTCGCACCCAACGCCATTTTGGCAGCTTCCGGTGTGTTCGGTGCCACATTCAACGGCGTTTCATACCAGCCCGTGTAATAAGCAACCGGTTCAGCGACACTCCAGAACATCAGGCCAATCCCCATCCCCGCGGCAAATAACATTGACAGCCAGGAGATAAAGGAAAAGTCTGCCGTGGCATCTTTACCACCCAAACGAATTTTACCAAATGGCGATACCACCAGCGCCAAACAAAAAATCACGAAAATGTTTCCCGACCAAATAAACAGCCAGTCGAACGCACCAATGATGCTCCATTTCAAGCCATCCAATGCGGTTTTCGCTGTGTGAGCATCAAGCACCAAAGCTGCCACAATAAAGAGAGCGATCAGGCCAGCACTTACACCAAATACCGGGTTATGGACGTCAAAACCCCACTTCTGTACATTATCCTGACCAACTGTATAGTCGGTACTGTCGATACTGTACTTATCAATACCTTTCGTCATTGTCCCCTCTTTCTCTTTCCTTCGAGCTCTATTCCTATAAACTCCGAACCATCTTCGTATCCAGCCGAAGCATTTAGTTTGTACTCATAACAATAAAGCTCGTTTCAACAAGCCCTGACATTCTACTGAAATTCTACTCACTTTCCACTTATCGTTTAAAATGAAAGCAAAAATTCAATAATATGAAATTCAAGCGAACAGAAAACCATCAGAACATCAGGCGCGCAACATAAGAATTACTTTGTGCACTAATATTTCTTACTCTTCTTAAAAATCTTTCTCAGAGATCGAATCAAACTATTGAGCATTTTCTGCTTTAAATACTAGGAAAGTTCAGGTATTTTCGCCTGAAATCTTCATCATTAAATACACTCAAACATTCAGGTTAAACAAGTTGGAAAAACACGAAGAAGTTCTGGTATCGCTACGTCAAATCATTCGCGCCATTGATCTGCATTCGAAGAAACTGAGCAAAGAATCGGGTCTCACTGCCCCGCAGCTTATTCTGATGCGTTCAATCAAAGAGCTGGGTGATGTGACCATCAAACAGCTGTCCAGTCACACCAACATGAGCCAGGCGACTGCGACGACGATTCTCGATCGTCTGGAGCGAAACGGCTATGTTCAGCGTATTCGCAGTGTGACCGATAAGCGTAAGGTACATGCTCACCTGACTGAAGCGGGTGAAGCGTTGCTGGACAAAGCGCCTTTGCCTCTGCAGCAGAGCTTTATCAACAAATTCCAACAACTGGAAGAGTGGGAACAGAGTTTGCTACTTTCCTCTGTTCAACGCATCTCGTCGATGATGAATGCAGAAGACATTGAAGCCACGCCGATGCTGCACTATGGCAGCATCAGCCAGGAAGTCTAACCTTCTAAAGACTAAGCCAATGACAACAAAGCGCCTCAAGAGGCGCTTTGTTTTATGCTCTGCTGCTCATCGATAATAACGTCCCTGCGCCAATAAATACGCTACCAGTCAATCGGTTAAATAACCTGGCACGCCCGCTGACAAACAACCAACCAGACGATTTGGCGCCTGCATAAGCGTATCCAGCCAACCAGCTCATCTCCAACGACATAAACGTCGCGGCAAAAATCGCGTATTGGCTAATTAACGGGGCGTCTGGATTGATAAACTGGGGGAATAAGGCCGTGAAAAACAAGATCGCTTTGGGATTACTGGCCCCAACGATGAAGCCAGCGACATAATGTTTGACGAATCCACGCCTCCCACCATCCGAATATTGTGACTCTCCTGCCGTGTAGTCGCGCTGCGTTGAGGTTAGCGACTGGTAACCGAGGTAGATCAAATAAGCCGCACCGCACCACTTAATCAGGTTGAAAGCCAATTCTGACGACGTAATCAGCACGCCCAACCCAGTAAATGACAAGGTGAGAATCATGGTGATCGCCGACAAGCTTCCCAAAGCCGTGTATACACCGATTCGCCAACCGTATAACGCACCGCGGGTCAGGCACAATAACGAACTTGGCCCGGGAGACGCCGTCAGTATCAATACGGCAACCAGATACAGCAACCAGGTATCTAAAGACATGATATCGCTCCTTGATATCGATAAAACGAACGGTTAATTCATCAAAATATGCATAGAAAGTAAATAGTTATTTTCTTCAGGTATAAAAAAACCGAGCTCATCGCTCGGTTTTTTGAATCAGAAGTCTCAAGTTACGCGTCGTCAGACTCTACGTCATCGCTCACATCGGATGCCGGTGTTTCCGTCGCTTCATCAGCCTCAACTGATTCAACCACTTCGCCTTCCTCATCCAGTTCGATTTCTTCAACTTCATCAATGCGCTGCAAACCAACCACAGACTCATCTTCAGCAGTACGGATCAAGGTGACACCCTGAGTATTCCGACCCACCTGGCTGACTTCAGCCACACGAGTACGTACCAGAGTACCAGCGTCGGTGATCATCATCATCTCGTCGCCTTCTTCCACCTGTACTGCACCCACGACTGGTCCATTACGCTCAGAGACTTTGATAGACACAACGCCTTGAGTCGCACGGCCTTTGGTTGGGTATTCCGCCAGTTCAGTCCGTTTGCCGTAGCCGTTCTGTGTCACTGTCAGAATGTCGCCTTCGTTTGCCGGAACAATCAATGATACAACCTGATCGTCATCAGCAAGCTTCATACCACGAACACCTGCCGCAGTACGGCCCATGGCACGCACTTTATCTTCGCTAAAGCGTACCACTTTACCGGCTTTCGAGAACAGCATAATGTCGCTGTCACCGTTCGTGATATCGACACCGATGAGGGAGTCATCGTCACGCAGATTCACGGCGATCAAGCCGTTAGAACGTACGTTAGCAAACTGATCCAGTGACGTCTTCTTCACTGTACCGTCACCCGTCGCCATAAAGATGAACTTGTCTTGAGAGAACTCATCCACACGCAAGATCGCTGTGATGCGCTCACCCTCTTCCAACGGAAGGATATTCACAATCGGTTTACCACGTGCAGTGCGGCTAGCCAGCGGCAGTTGATACACTTTCAGACGGTAAGTCTTACCGCGAGTAGAGAAACACAGAATGTTGTCATGAGTATTCGCCACCAGCAGACGCTCGATGTAATCCTCATCTTTCATTCGAGTGGCACTCTTACCTTTACCACCACGACGCTGAGCTTCGTAATCACTCAACAACTGGTACTTCACGTAGCCTTCGTGCGACAGCGTCACAACCACATCTTCGCGAGCAATTAACTCTTCCAGATCGATGTCATGGCTGGCTGCCGTGATTTCAGTGCGGCGAGCATCACCAAATGCATCACGAACGGTTTCCAGCTCTTCACGAATCACTTCCATCAGACGCTCAGTGCTGGCCAGGATGTGCATCAGTTCTGCAATCTCATCTAGCAGAGCTTTGTATTCATCCAGAATTTTTTCGTGTTCCAGACCGGTCAGTTTGTGCAGACGCAGATCCAAGATCGCCTGAGCCTGCTGCTCAGTCAGGTAGTATTGGCCATCGCGGATACCGTATTCCGGTTCCAACCATTCAGGGCGAGCCGCATCAGTACCGGCACGTTCCAACATAGCTGCAACGTTACCCAGATCCCAACCACGAGCAATCAGGCCCGCTTTTGCTTCTGCTGGTGTTGGCGCTTTACGAATCAGATCGATGATGTCGTCAATATTGGCTAGTGCCAGTGCCAAACCTTCAAGGATATGAGCACGTTCGCGGGCTTTGCGCAGTTCGAAGATCGTACGACGAGTCACCACTTCACGGCGGTGATCAACGAAACACTTCAGCATTTCTTTCAGGTTGAACAGCTTAGGCTGGCCATTGTCCAGCGCAACCATGTTGATACCGAACGTTGTTTGAAGCTGAGTGTTGGCGTAGAGGTTGTTCAGAACCACTTCGCCGACCGCATCACGCTTACATTCGATAACAATGCGCATACCGTCTTTGTCTGACTCATCGCGCAGGGCACTGATGCCTTCAACTTTTTTGTCTTTTACCAGCTCTGCGATCTTTTCAATCAGACGCGCTTTGTTCACCTGGTAAGGAATTTCGGTGACAATAATGGTCTCTTTGCCATTCTTGTCGGCTTCCACTTCCGCTTTCGAACGCATGTAGATCTTGCCGCGGCCAGTCTTGTATGCGTCGATGATTCCCTTACGGCCACTGATCAATGCTGCCGTTGGAAAATCGGGACCAGGAATGTAGTCCATCAGTTCATCAATGGTGATTTCTTCGTTATTGATGTATGCCAGACAGCCATCAATAACTTCACCCAGGTTATGCGGCGGGATATTCGTCGCCATACCCACTGCGATACCGGATGCACCGTTCACTAGCAGGTTAGGAATTTTCGTAGGTAATACGGCTGGAATCTGCTCTGTACCGTCGTAGTTTGGTACGTAGTCAACCGTTTCTTTGTCTAGGTCAGCCAGCAGCTCGTGGGCAATTTTTGCCATACGAACTTCGGTATAACGCATTGCTGCTGCTGAGTCACCATCGATCGAACCAAAGTTTCCTTGGCCGTCGACCAGCATGTAGCGCAGTGAGAACGGCTGAGCCATACGGACAATTGTGTCGTATACAGCACTATCACCGTGAGGGTGATATTTACCGATTACGTCACCGACAACACGGGCGGATTTTTTATATGGTTTGTTCCAATCGTTGCCTAGTACGTTCATCGCGAAAAGCACGCGGCGGTGTACTGGTTTAAGGCCATCACGCACATCCGGAAGAGCACGACCAACGATTACAGACATCGCATAGTCGAGGTACGAGCCTCTCAGCTCATCTTCGATGTTTACGGGCGTGATCTCTTTAGCTAGATCGCTCATAGAGCCATTATCCCTCTATTTATAGATCGTATGTACAATACGTTTAAGGTGCAAAAATATAACACACAATTCAACGGTTCGGCATTACTTTCCCTCCCCTTTTATCAGGTTGTGAGCTTTGTTGTGGATTAAATGCCGAGAAATTGCACATTGTTTACATATCCCGCTGAAAAGAGACTAATTTTTGTTCAGCGCTACGGGAATGTTCGTCAAGTGGTAGCCAGCGACGCAGTTACCGCTATAATGCTCTTCATTCACGGAAGCACGCTCATTTAGAAGAAGTACCGCTATGACTGATACTCAAAACGTAGACCCAAACGAAATCAAAAAATTTGAAGAGATGGCCTCGCGCTGGTGGGACCTGAATGGCGAGTTCAAACCGCTGCACCAGATCAACCCGTTACGTCTTGGGTATGTGCTCAAAAACGCCGACGGACTGTTTGGCAAGAAAGTGCTCGATGTCGGGTGCGGTGGCGGTATTCTGGCCGAGAGTATGGCGCGTGAAGGCGCTGATGTGACGGGCCTGGACATGGGGAAAGAGCCGCTCGAAGTCGCCCGCCTGCATGCATTAGAGACAGGCACCCAACTGACGTACATCCAGAGCACCATAGAACAGCATGCTCAGGACAATGCCGGCATGTACGATGTTGTCACCTGCATGGAAATGCTGGAGCACGTCCCCGACCCGCTCTCCGTGATTCGTTCTTGTTCTGCGCTGGTCAAGCCGGGAGGGCACGTATTCTTTTCAACCCTCAACCGTAATATCAAGTCTTACCTGTTCGCCATCGTTGGTGCGGAGAAGCTGCTCAAGATTGTGCCAGAGGGCACGCATGACCACGAAAAATTCATCCGTCCGTCTGAAATGATGAAGATGATCGACAGTACTGCGCTGCAGGAAAAAGGCATCACCGGTTTGCACTACAATCCACTGACAGATAGCTACAAACTGGGCCGAAATGTCGATGTCAACTACATCGTACATACCATTAAAGAGTAGTCTCAAAACTGTAACAAAAATGCAAAGGCGGTAGCACAAAGCGACCGCCTTTTTTAGTTAAATTTTCGAGAATTACGTGCTCTAGATTCAATTTTAACCAAGGCGATTTTTGACTGTATTTTTGGGTAAAGATCAAGGAATTTTTTTTTATCTCTGGTTACTTATAAACCGATCCTCAAACGTCAGTTTTCTGCATTCAAACCTGCCCTTATTTCATCGGTTAGTGGTTACTTACCGTTTTTTTTAATTTTGTTAGTTATCCACAAGTCATCCAAGATCTGGTGCCTTGAAATAACCATCCGATAGCACTATCTTGTAACCCGAAAGCTAACGTACCCCTACATATTGTGTTTGAGCTACAATATGTAGGTAGACCATGATCACAAAGCCGTAATCAAATTTACAAAAATTACATAAAAAAGCGGCTTTAATCAGTTTTGTTAGGGAAATGAAGCAGAATGAACCAACAACTTACCGTCACCAAGCGTGATGGCCGCAAAGAAAATATTGATCTGGATAAGATCCACAGAGTCATCACATGGGCAGCTGAAGGGCTGAACAACGTTTCGGTCTCTCAGGTAGAATTGCGTGCTCACATTCAGTTTTACGATGGCATTACGACATCAGATATTCACGAAACGATCATCAAATCAGCCGCTGACCTGATTTCGGAAGAGACGCCGGATTATCAGTATCTGGCTGCTCGTCTGGCCGTATTCCACCTGCGCAAAAAAGCGTATGGTCAATATGAGCCACCAACGCTGTACGATCACATCTCTAAACTGGTAGAGATGGGTAAGTACGACAAGCACCTGCTGGTAGATTACACCAAAGCTGAACTGGATGAGCTGGACGCCTATATCGATCACCGTCGTGATCTGAATTTCTCTTATGCAGCCGTTAAACAGCTTGAAGGTAAATACTTCGTTCAAAACCGTGTGACCGGTCAGATCTATGAGAGTGCTCAGTTCCTCTACATTCTGGTTGCGGCGTGTCTGTTCGCTAAGTATCCGAAGGCAACGCGTCTTGACTACATCAAGCGCTTCTACGATGCGACGTCAACGTTTAAGATCTCTCTGCCAACACCGATTATGTCTGGTGTTCGCACACCAACTCGTCAGTTCAGCTCATGCGTACTGATCGAATGTGGTGACAGCCTGGATTCAATTAACGCAACGGCTAGCTCAATCGTTCGTTATGTGTCACAGCGTGCCGGTATTGGTATTAATGCGGGCCGGATCCGTGCTCTGGGTTCTGAAATCCGTGGCGGTGAAGCTTTCCACACCGGTTGTATCCCATTCTACAAATACTTCCAAACAGCGGTGAAGTGCTGTTCTCAGGGTGGCGTTCGCGGCGGTGCGGCAACGGTATTTTACCCAATGTGGCACGGAGAAGTTCAGTCCCTGTTGGTTCTGAAAAACAACCGTGGTGTAGAAGAAAACCGTGTTCGTCACATGGACTATGGGGTACAACTGAACAAGTTGATGTACCAGCGTCTAGTTGAAGGCGGCTACATTACGCTGTTCTCACCATCGGATGTCCCGGGTCTTTATGACGCCTTCTTCCAGGATCAGGACGAGTTCGAACGTCTGTACGTGAAATACGAAAACGATCCGTCCGTGAAACAAGAGCGTGTGAAAGCGGTCGAGCTGTTCTCTTTGCTTATGCAAGAGCGTGCTTCAACCGGACGTATCTACATCCAGAACGTTGACCACTGCAACACCCACAGCCCGTTTGACGCTGAAGTTGCCCCTGTTCGTCAGTCTAACCTGTGTCTGGAAATTGCTCTGCCGACCAAACCGCTGAGCAACGTGGAAGACGATTCCGGTGAAATTGCGCTGTGTACTCTGTCTGCGTTCAACCTGGGCGCGATTCAAAGCCTGGACGACTTTAAAGAGCTTTCTGAGCTGGTTGTTCGTGCTCTGGATGCCCTGCTTGATTACCAAGATTACCCGCTGCCAGCTGCGTACCGTTCAACCATGAACCGTCGTACTCTGGGTGTGGGCGTGATTAACTTCGCTTACTACCTGGCGAAACACGGCGTGAAGTACTCCGACGGCAGTGCAAATGGCCTGACTCACCGTACCTTCGAAGCGATGCAGTACTACCTGCTGAAAGCTTCGGTCGAGCTGGCAAAAGAGCAAGGCAAGTGTCCTTCATTTAACGAAACGAACTACGCGAAAGGCCTGTTGCCAATCGATACGTACAAGAAAGATATCGATACTATTTGTGATGAGCCACTGCACTATGACTGGGATGGCCTGCGTCAGGAGATCATGGAGCACGGCCTACGTAACTCAACACTGACTGCGCTGATGCCTTCTGAGACCTCTTCTCAGATTTCCAACGCGACAAACGGTATTGAGCCACCGCGTGGTTTCGTCTCTGTAAAAGCGTCGAAAGACGGCATCCTGAAACAGGTGGTGCCGGACTTCACGGAACTCAAGAATAACTACGAACTGCTGTGGAACATCGGTTCTAACGACGGTTATCTGCACCTGGTTGGTATTATGCAAAAGTTTGTTGACCAGGCTATCTCAGCCAACACGAACTACGACCCTGCACGCTACGAAAGCGGTAAGGTACCGATGAAGAAACTGCTGCAAGACCTGCTGACCGCGTACAAATTTGGTGTGAAGACCCTCTACTACCACAACACGCGTGACGGTGCGAAAGACGACCAGAAAGACGCAGTTCAACCACAAGATGACGATTGTGCCGGCGGCGGTTGTAAGATTTAATCCGACCGACATAGAATCACATTAACAGACTACCGAACGCCCTCCTCGCCTGCTGACAGGATGGAGGGCTTAAAAGGAATTGAGGCATTATGGCTTACAGTACTTTTAACCAGACCAAAAATGACCAACTGAAAGAACCGATGTTCTTGGGTCAGTCGGTCAACGTTGCACGTTACGACCAACAGAAATACGAGATTTTTGAAAAACTGATCGAGAAGCAACTGTCGTTCTTCTGGCGTCCGGAAGAAGTTGACGTGTCCAGCGACCGCATCGACTACAACAAGTTGCCAGAGCATGAAAAGCACATCTTTATCTCGAACCTGAAGTATCAGACTCTGCTGGATTCTATCCAGGGCCGCAGCCCGAACGTCGCCTTACTGCCGTTGGTGTCTCTGCCAGAGCTGGAAACCTGGATCGAAACCTGGTCTTTCTCAGAAACCATCCATTCTCGTTCGTACACGCACATTATCCGTAATATCGTCAACAACCCGGGTGTTGTGTTTGATGACATCGTTGAAAACGAACACATCCTCAAGCGTGCAAAAGACATTGCGCACTACTACGATGATCTGATCAAACTGAGCAATGACTATCACCGTTACGGCGAAGGCCAGCATCAAATCAACGGTGAAACCGTATCTGTCAGTTTGTACGAACTGAAGAAAAAGCTTTACGTATGTCTGATGTCGGTCAACGCACTGGAAGCGATCCGTTTCTACGTCAGTTTTGCCTGTTCTTTTGCGTTTGCGGAACGTGAGCTGATGGAAGGTAACGCGAAGATCATCAAGCTGATTGCTCGTGACGAAGCGCTACACCTGACGGGCACTCAACATATGATCAACCTGCTCCGTAATGGTCAGGATGACTTCTCATTCATTCAGATTGCTGAAGAGTGCAAACAAGAGTGTTTTGATCTGTTTAAGGAAGCTGCAGAGCAAGAGAAAGAATGGGCGGAATACCTGTTCAAAGACGGTTCAATGATCGGCCTGAACAAAGACATCCTGAGCCAGTACGTTGAATACATCACCAACGTGCGCATGCACGCTGTTGGTTTGCCTGCTGCTTACCCAGAAGCCACATCGAATCCGATTCCTTGGATCAACGCCTGGTTGTCGTCGGACAACGTTCAGGTAGCGCCTCAGGAAGCAGAAATCAGCTCTTACCTGGTTGGTCAGATTGACAACGAAGTAAACGCGGATGACTTCGAGGGCTTCGAGCTGTAATGGCCAATATAAAAATCAACAAAATCACTTCCGTTGAATCCAATCCGTCCAATACTCTGCTGGAAACGATGGAGCAAGCCGGATTGGAACCAGAATACAACTGCCGTGACGGGCATTGCGGAGCATGTCGTTGCAACCTGGTTTCTGGTGAAGTCGAATACGTTGGTTTTGCCATGGCGTACACGCAAGGTGATGAGATATTACCTTGTATCTGCCGAGCGAAGACAGACCTTGAGGTCGACAATGTCGTTTACCGACTCAAAGAAAAACGCGCCTGACGGCGCGTTTTTTTATGCTCTTTTTTCTGTTCAGAGGTCAAACATACTGGGCGGAGCTTCCCATCAGAATTTCATCTGCGATATCCATTGATACGGCCTTATGGGCAATCTCTCTTCCATCATCGTCAAACAGTGAAAGTTGGAAACCCTGATACGCGCTGTGCTCTTCCATCTGGGGAGTTTTGCGCCACAGCGACACAACATCAAAGCTGTCGTTGCTGAATGTCTCACCCAGTACCACTTTCTGACTTGCGACTTTATACCAGACAATAATTTTTGACTGATGGAACATGATTGCCTCCTTGCGAATCACTAGCCGGAGCATTCAGTTTACAATCAATTTCCTATAACTAAAGGCTGAAATTTGACCCGATTAAGGGAGTCATTATTAAATCAATCGCTTAGGAGTTAGAAAGATTCCTTATATCAAATAATGTGAACTTGAGTGCCTGTAATAAGTTTTATATTCATCGGGTTATAAGCGGCGCCCCATCAGCCGCCGCGACCTGATTCAGTATTGCAGTTGCTCCGCTGGGACAAAAATGTCTTTGACCCGACCAACCGAGCTGTAGCTAACAAACATGGGCTTTTTCGCCAAATAGCGACGCAACATATCCAGTGCCACCGTACTGATCAATAAGCGCTGATTTTCGCGGTTATACTGCCGACTGAACCTCAGCACCTGTCCCCACTCTCCCTGAGGCGTCGCCAACGCCACAGAAAATTGATTATCTGTGACTTTACCGGTCACCAACGACAGCTCTGTCGAGCACTTCTGACGCGTTGCACCGGCGAGTGCCAGTGTCGCAGCCAACGGATCCTGCTCGTCATCGCCCACCGACACGGCGCCGCCGAGAATCCAGCCGTGACCACACCATTTTTCGGCCGCGGCTTCCGACTGCAACCAATTGGACAACCAGCCACCCGTTGACTGTTCGCTGGTCGAAAGCGATAGCTGAGCATCATCGAGCAAACTGGCAATATGCTGAATCATCGGCTCATCGATACTGACCACGTGAGTGTCAATTAACTGATTAATGATCTTCATGATCCCCAGCTTGTTACTGAGATCCCCTTTCGGTCCGAACAGCTTCACCTCAATAAACGGCAAATAAGAGCGATATCCAAGCATGTAGCCCGCCGGTAACTGCACCCGATCGAGTTTGTCCGATAGCGCCGATTCCGATGTCCCAAATGTATAAAACCGACTGCATTCCAAACCAGCCTGCTGAGGGTAACGCTGTTTCAGATCGGGTAGGATCTGCTGCTCCACCATCATCTTAAACTCAGATGGGACACCTGGTGTGAAATAGAACTGACAGTCATTGATCAGCATCGAAAAGCCACAAGCAGTACCAATCGGGTTGTCGACTAAGGTGGCCTTCTCGGGCAGCATGGCTTGTTTGATGTTGCTCTCTGGCATCACCATCTTGCGCTGTGCGAAAAAATCCTCCAGACGCGCCTGCCACTCAGGAAACAGCTTCAGAGACTGCTCACCCGCTTTTGCTGCCGCCTCACTGCTCAAGTCATCACTGGTTGGTCCGAGTCCACCATTCACCACCACCACTTGGTTGTTGAAGCTCAGCATCATTAGTTCTTCTACCAGCGATGATAGCTCGTCCCCAACAGTCGCGCGTTTTGACAGAGGAAATCCCGCCTCAAAAAATTGTTCCGAAAGCCAGGCGGCGTTGGTGTCGACAATATCGCCGTGAAGCACCTCTTCACCTGTGCTCAGCATTGCAATTTTTAACATCTGTTCATTCCTCTGCGAATTCATTCGTTACGTCGCCTATCATCACACAATTTGCGCAAGAAAAAACCCGTTTTGTAACAAACATTTCACCTGTTGGTTGTTTATACTCGCAGGCACAGTTCGCGCCTCTTAATCCACTGCCGTTCTGTGCTCACGAACTCTCCCCCTCATAATAACAACCGCGATTACTTTTCTGTGCCCGCGCTAAAAGAAACCAGAAATTACGCTGCCGATAGAGTAAAAACTTGACTGAAATCAAGCTCCCAACACGGGTTGCTTCTACACTTAAGAACATAAGGACAATAAAACAGAGAGTTATGTTTTACTCAGTAGGAGGCTTAGTATGACCAGCACATTCATTGTCAATTTCGTCGGCAAAGCGACTCCAGCAACGATCAAAGAATTGGCTGCTATCACCCACGAAAATGGCGGTAAATGGTTGATCAGTAAAGTGAACTTTATTGAAGACCAAGTCGCTGCTGTGATTAAGGTTGAGCTGCCCACCTCAAACGAACAAATGGTGAAACAAGCGTTTCAGTCCCATCCGGATCTGTTGGTGCAGATTGTGGATTCAGGCAGTCAGGCACACCGGGAAGACACCATCTACCACCTTCGTCTGGACTCCAATGATCGTGCCGGTATTGTGAATGACATTACCCACATTCTGGATAACCAGGGGGCTCACATTCTGGATATGGATTGCCAACGGGTCTTCATTGCTGGCGGTGGTGGTGTCAGCTCCAGCTTGTTTACCGCTAACGTCGCAATCCGGTTACCCGCCGAAGTACAGATCGAAGATGTCGCGAATGAACTCGAATCACTCAGTGAAGACATCAAAGTGATGGTGGAATCCTGATACCCGTCCCTGATATAAAAAGAGCAGCCAATGGCTGCTCTTTTTCTTACACAGCGATTCAACCGCTTACTTCAACGACCATTGCGACAGAGAACGTTTAAAATCGGCGTAGTCAAACTCGTTCAGCTTCTGAATCTCACCCGTTGAGCGCTCACAATACACCGATGGCATACGCAGCCCGTTGAACCAATTCAGTTTCACCATGGTGTAACCGGCACTGTCAAGAATGTGCAACTTCTGACCGATTGTCAGGGGCTGCTCAAAATTCGCAACACAGAACTGATCGCCAGCCAGACACGAACAAGAGCCAATAACGTATTCATGTTCGCCCTGTTCAGACGCTTCCAGCACCGACGCAGGTTCGTTGTAGATCAACGTGTCCAGACGGTGCGCTTCAGTGGCAGAATCCACAATCGCGGTTTTCTTCACGTTCTCGACAATGTCCACGACCGTTACCACCAGATCGGTGGTCTTAGTGATGATCGCTTCTCCCGGCTCCAGATACAATTGTACTTTGTGTTTGTCAGCGAACGCTTTCAACGCCAGGCCAAGTTTTTCAATGTCGTAACCCGGCCAGGTAAAGAATACCCCACCGCCCAGGCTCACCCAGTCCAGTCGATTGAGATACTCGCCAAACTGTTCTGAGATTGCATCCAACAAAGCCACAAATGCATCCACATCTTTGTTTTCACAGTTCATGTGGAACATCACACCATGGATACTATCAAACACTTCAGGCTTGATATGGTCCATCTGAACACCCAGTCGGGAGAACTGACGCGCTGGGTTTGCCAGATCCTGACCAGCGTAACTGACTCCCGGATTCAGTCTCAGCCCCAAAGACGTTTTGCCTTCCACAATGTGACGATACGCGGCTAACTGAGACTGAGAGTTAAAGATCATCTTGTCACAGATATCCGCCACCTCACGAACGTCGTCTTCACTGTAGCCCACGCTGTAAGCATGTGTTTCACCACCAAAAGTTTCGTGGCCCAGTTTGACTTCAAACGGGCCAGAACTGGTGGTGCCGTCCAGATAAGGCTTAATGATGTCAAACACGCCCCAGGTCGAAAAACACTTCAGTGCCAAGACCAGTTTCACGCCCGAAATGTCTTTCAGTTGTTTGGCTTTTTCCAGGTTCGCGATCAACTTGTCTTCATTGATCATGAAGTAAGGGGTTTTCAGGTCGCTTTTTTGCATTTCTACGGTCACTCTAAAATCGAACAAAGCCGACGCTTGCGCGTCGGCTCAATTTACAGGCTGTTACTTGAAGCAAATTACTTCAAGATCTGGATATCAGGCTGCTGAGGCTCCAGCTCCTGCACATGCCAGTCAAGGCCAATGCCAGGCATAGTTTCCAGGAACGGGTCCGGATCCAACTGCTCCATGTTAAACACGCCTTTCTCTGCCCATTTACCACGGAAGAACTGCAATGCGGCAGTGATCGCCGGAACACCCGTCGTGTACGAAATCGCCTGATGTTCAACGTCGTCATACGCCACTTCATGATCCGCGTTATTGTAGATAAACACGCTGCGTTCTTTGCCGTCTTTCTTACCTTGCACCCAGGTACCAATGCAGGTTTTCCCTGTGTAACCTGGTGCCAGCGATGTTGGATCTGGCAGCAACGCTTTCAATACGTGCAATGGCTGAACCACGGTGCCGTCATGCAGTGTCAGTGGTTCCGGACTTAGCAGGCCAATATCACGCATGCAGTTGAAGTAGTTCAGGTATTTATCACCGAATCCCATCCAGAACTCAATACGCTTCGCCGGGATGAACTCTTTCATCGAACGAACTTCATCGTGCGCCATGGAGTACACTTTGTGTTTACCCACCAGCGGGAAGTCGAACTCAAACATACGTGAGTGACATGGCACTTGTTTCCAATCGCCATTTTCCCAGTAGAAAGAGTCACCCTGGATTTCCAACATGTTGGTTTCCGGGTCAAAGTTGGTCGCAAACTTCTTACCGTGATCACCCGCGTTTACATCCATCACGTCGATGGTGTCGATCTCATCAAACAGATGTTTGACCGCGTACGCGGCAAACACAGACACCACGCCCGGATCGAAACCCGCACCCAGAATACCTGTGATACCCGCTTCTGCGAACTTCTCACGGTAACCCCACTGCCAGTCATAAGCCTGAGGTACCTGTTGGCCTTCACTGCACAGGTCTACCGCGACAGAAGTGTCCAGATAAGAGACTTTGGCGCGGTAGCACGCTTCCATGATAGGCATGTTTACCCATGGAGGACCCGCGTTGATCACCAGATCCGGTTGAACTTCCTGAATAAGAGCAACCAGTGCATCCACGTCGTCGGCGTTCACAGCACGCGCTTCGAGTTTTTTCGATGAGTCTTTCAGGTTGTTTTTGTTCTGAATCGATTCAATGATCTTTTCGCACTTACCAACGGTACGAGATGCGATTGTGATATCGCCCAGTACATCGTTGTTCTGCGCTGCTTTATGCGCAACAACCCAACCAACACCACCTGCACCTATTTGTAGAATTGCCATTATTCCTTACCCTTATTTCGCCAGCTCAACTGCCAGCTGGTTTATTTCAGTTAAAAGTTTTTCGAAGTCTGACAACGTCAGACATGGATTTAAGATAGTAAATTTCAGCGCTGACTGACCATTTACTGTCGTCTCACCCAAAACAGCGACACCGCGAACCAGCGCTTCGATACGAACTTTCTGGTTCAGTTTATCCACTCCCTGAGACGCTTCCTGAGTTGAGCGGAACAATACCGTCGACAAAGAAGGCTCAGCCAGCAGCTCAAAGCCCGCATGTTCACGAACCATCTCTGCGACCTGTTGAGTCTGCGCCAACAGGTGATCGTACATCTCACCTAACGCTTGCGGACCTACGCTTTGCATCGTCATGAAGACTTTCAACGCGTCAAAACGTTTTGTGGTCGCAACCGACTTGTCTACCAGGTTGGGTAACTCGTCGTGCTCACGGTTCAGGTAATCCGCGTGATGCAACAGGAACTTGAAGTTGGCTTTGTCATTCACCAACAGCGCGCCGCAACTGATGGTTTGATAAAACAATTTGTGGAAGTCGACCGACACGGAGTTGGCACGCTCGATCCCCTTCAGACGAGCCTTGTGGCTGCTCAGAATCAATGCACCACCGTAAGCGCCGTCGACATGCATCCAGATCTGATACTTGGCTGCGACATCGGCAATAACCTGCAGATCATCAATCGCACCGTGATCAGTGGTACCCGCGGTACCGACCACAGCAAATGGGATCAGGCCATCCGCTTTCGCTTGCTCAATCACGCGCTCCAATTGGCTGGCGTCCATAGTGCCATCAGGCAACGCATCAACGGTCAACACGGCTTTTTCACCCAGCCCCATCCAGGATGCCGACTTTTGTACCGTAAAGTGTGCTTTTGCCGAACAAACGATGCGCAGTTTGTCGGCATAATCCGGCAAACCCAATTTCTGGATAGAATGACCACTCAGCGTATCGGCGATCCAGTCACGGGCCAACATCAGCCCCATCTGATTACTCTGCGTACCGCCGCTGGTGAAAATACCGTCCGCGCTATCGCTCATTTCGTATTTGTCGCACAGCCAGTTGATCACTTTCTGCTCGACATAAGTGGCAGATGACGCCTGGTCCCACGAATCCATAGACTGGTTGAGTGCTGCAATCATGGCTTCGGCCGCAATGGCAGGCATCAGTGGCGGTGTGTGCAGGTGCGCAATGCACCCCGGGTGCTGCGTGAAAATGGCGTTTTTTGCCACCAGCTCAGTGGTGCTGTCAATAACGGCTTTCAAACTGGTTTGAGTGGCGTCCAGGTTCACTGCATTGATCTGTGCTTCCAGCAGTTTCGGATCCAGGCCGGAATACGGCTTATCAACCTGTTCGAAAAGCTGTTTCATTGCCGCCGTGGTGTGATTCATTACCGACGCAAACTCATCCGCGCCGTACTCACCCGTATGAACAAAGTGTTTGCTCCACCCTCTGTTCTGAGACCCCTCTGCCAGGCCACCACCAGCGGCCAGAATAGCGTCTTCCAGTACTCGCAGGGCAAAGTCAATTTGTTCAAAGCTGATGATAAGTGGTGGCAGGAAGCGGAGAACCGAACCTTCGCGGCCACCTTTTTCGACCATCAGACCACGTTCGAGTGCAGCACGCTGGATCCTCAGCGTCAGTTCGCCGTCAGCCTGCGGTTCACCAAATTTATTGCGAGCGCCTGATGGGTCCTGAATTTCAACACCCAACATCAGGCCTTTACCGCGCACTTCGGCGATGCAGTTCACTCGGCTCTGGATCTTCTCCAGACCGTGACGCAAATATTGACCAGCGATATTCGCGTGCTCTACCAGGTTGTCACGTTCCATGATTTCCAGCGCTTTCGCACCAGACACCATCGCCAACTGGTTGCCGCGGAATGTTCCGGTATGCTCGCCCGCCTTCCAGGTATCAATCGATTTGTTGAATACCAGAATCGACATTGGCAGACCACCACCAATCGCTTTGGACAGACACAGGATATCCGGATTAATGCCAGACTCTTCAAACGCGAAACGGTAGCCAGATTTGCCAACACCACACTGAATTTCATCGAAAATCAACAGGATGCCGTGCTCATCGCAGATACGGCGCAGCTCACGTAGCCAGAACGCAGGCGCCGGAATTACGCCACCTTCACCCTGAACAGGTTCAACGATGATTGCCGCCGGCTTCATGATGCCGGCTTCATCATCCCCGAGCAGACGCTCGATGTAACGGATGCTTGCTTTGGCACCTTCATCACCACCCAGTCCAAACGGGCAACGCAGGTTGTATGGGAATGGCATAAAGTGCACATCTGACATCAGGCCAGTACGACGCGCTTTAGTGCCCAGATTCCCCATCATACCCATCGTACCGTTGGTCATGCCATGGTAAGCGCCACGGAACGCAAACATGGTGTTGCGCCCTGTGGTTTGCTTAGCCAGCTTGATTGCCGCCTCAACGGCATCGGCACCCGATGGGCCACAGAACTGAATGGCCGAATTTTTGGCAAACTGCTGCGGCAGAAACGCCTTCACGCGCTTGATAAAATTGTCTTTAGCTTTCGTTGTAATATCAAGTGTTTGATACGGCAGACCCGAATCCAGTTGCTCTTTCAGCGCTTGGTTAATTTCTGGGTGGTTGTACCCTAGCGCCAACGTGCCAGCCCCCGCCAGACAGTCCAGAAAGATTTGACCACGGGTGTCTTCTACCAGAGCACCATAAGCCCGTTTAATCGCAATAGGAAGACGACGTGGGTAAGAACGTACTTCAGACTCATGCTCTGCCTGATCCTGTAAAATCTGGTCAGGCGTGAGATCGTATGTGCCTTCAACAACCGGCACTTGAGTGGAAAATGTCGATACAATGCTGTTTTCGACTTCAAAGGCTGTGCTCATTTATATGTTACCTTGAAATAGAGAAACCCAACTCACTTCTGCCATCACCATCCAGAAATGAGGTGTAAAAATGCCTTCCGATTTCACGAAAAGTGGATACGGAATAGCGGCCATCAAACCGATGACAATGTGAGAATCAGTAGATCAAGGTTCGGTTATGCTACTGTTTTGTAAAACAGGGCATTTACGAGGAATGAGGCTGATTAAAGTGCAGTAAACGTTAAGTGAGTTCAATGTTGGGTTTCCCATTCGCTGCCGCTCCCGCGACATTAAGTATCCCGTCTATCGACAAAAGGCTTTGTCGATACCTACCCTACGTAGTGTCGCAATCAGCTGAATGTCACTACGCGTATCCCCCAGAAATCGTCTGCTTTATACAACGTCCGAGATTGCGCGGGAAAGTAACATAAATTGAAACTAGCTTGCAATATCTTTTAACACCCCCTCTATTAACAAATTCATTAACATAGTGTTTTATTCTTAATTTTCATAGACTAAGCATAGAGTATCGATTCTCAAAAATCATATAAATTTGATAAAGATCACACTCGAACTCGCATCAAAAAAAGCAACTTAAAATCAACAAATTACTTAAGTCTGTTCAAACTTAAGTATGATAGGCCCAATGCACAAACTGAGTCCTATGCATTAGCAGAATCAACAATAAATTCAACCATCTATTTCCCCTAACCCTCGTTTCTTTACTAAGCTTTGTCTGTTAACCGCCACCAACCAAGTTGCGCAGGGTGCATCGTCAGGCCCTTCCACTTGTGAACAGGAGATTCGCAGTGAACTGGAAAAAACAGATGATTGTGAGTTGCCTATTGGGATACTGCTTTTCCGCTCAGGCTCAAACCCTAGAGCAGGCCGTTGCCATAGCACTCGCGACTAATCCAGATATAAAAAGTATTTTCAACGAATATCAGAGTGCGCTCAAACAGCATGACGCGTCAAATGGTGCCTACTTGCCCAGTATCGATTTGGATGCTGGGATTGGTTACGAAGGGATTCGCCCTGCTGATTCCACTGGCCAGAACGATACCGACCTGACCCGAAAAGAAGCCACGGTCTCACTCACACAGCTATTATGGGATGGTTCTGCGACACTGAATGATATGGATCGGACGGCGGCGGACGCCGAATCCACCCGATTACAATTGATCGCTGATGCACAAGACATGGCACTAAAGGTCGCGCAGGTTTATCTGGATGCCATCAAAGCCGAAGAAGTGCTGAAATTGTCAGAAAATAACCTCCGCGTTCATAAAGAGATTTACAAAGACATCAGTCGTCGTGCTGAGTCTGGCATCGGCTCCACTGCTGACGTCTCCCAAGTCGAAGCGCGGATAGCCAAAGCACACGGTAACCTGCTGGCTGCGCAAAACAACCTGTACGACACGCACACGCAGTTTCGCCGTATCGTCGGCCAGGAACCCCTGGGCCTGACCTATCCCCGAGCCGACATTTTTAAGCTACCGCCAACCATGACCCGTGCGATGGACGTGGCGTATGAAAAACACCCGGTCATTCAGATCGCTAAAGCCGATATCGACTCCGCCCGCTACCAATACAAGCAGTCCAAGGGCCCTTTCTACCCAACGCTGTCGATAGAAGCCAGCCAAACCTGGCGTGATGACGCAGGTGGGGATGAAGGACGCAGTGATGAAACACTGGCCATGCTACGCATGCGCTACAACCTGTATAACGGCGGCTCGGATCAGGCACTGTCCGAAAAAGCGGCCTCACAGCTCAACAAAGCCAAAGACTTACGCGATAGCGCTTACCGCCAGGTTGAAGAAGGACTGCGCCTCTCCTGGAGCGCGTTGGACTTGACCCTGCAACAAAAAGAGTTTTTGGCCGATCATGTGGATTCAGCGTCAGAAACCGTGATTGCTTATGAAAAGCAATACCGGATTGGTCAGCGAACCTTGCTTGATTTACTCAACACCGAAAACGAATTGTTTGAAGCACGCAAAGATTACCTCGACGCCCACTACTCAGAGCAATACGCCAAGTATCGGGTAATGAATGCTACCGGTGCCCTACTGGACGCACTGCTGGTTGATATTCCACCTGAATGGACCGAAAAAGTGGAGTATTAAGATGGATAAAAAAACCTTAGTAATGGCCATGATAGCCAGTTGCGTTGTAAGTCAGGCGGTCATGGCGGAAGAAGAAGAGTATCCATACATGGACACACCAGTCGCATTTCAGGTCTCTGATCTCATCGACGATGATGCCGATGGCGTCATCAATGCGCGTGACTTGTGTGCGGATACCCCACCTGGCGCCCTGATCGACAACGACGGCTGTGGTGAAAAAATCCTGATGGAAGAGTCTCGCCAACTGCACATCCTGTTCGCTAATAATTCATCGGTCATTGAGCCGAGTTTCAACGCACAAATCGCCAACATGGCGCAGTTTCTGAAAAAATACCCTGGTGCCTCAATCGAGGTACGCGGCTATGCGAGTAAAGTCGGCTCCGCCAGTCATAACCTGGCATTGTCCCAACAACGGGCGGAAGCAGTACGTAGCCGATTAATCGGCTACCAGGTTGAACCACAACGGGTAGCCGTCGTGGGCTATGGCGATACAAGGCCTGAAGTCAATCAAGACACTTCTCAGGCGCATGCAGCCAACCGACGGGTGACCGCCACCGTAGTTGGATTGGACGAAGAAGTCATCAAGGAATGGACCATCTTCTCAACCCGAAGCCTGTAACAAAAAACGCCCCGATATCGGGGCGTTTTTTAGCTTACGCTTTCTTAGGTAATGACAGGTGCAACAGGATATAACCCACCACCGCTGCTGTCGTCGAGCCCATTAGGATCCCGAGTCTGGCGTATGTGTCGTAATCGGCATTCGCAGCGCCAAATGCCAACGATGAGATAAAGATCGACATAGTGAAACCAATACCACACAACACGGACACCGCAAAAATGTGTTTCATGTTGATGCCTTCTGGCAATTTGGCCACGCCCATTTTGACGGCAGCCCAACTGAAGCTGAAGATACCCAGTGGCTTACCAATAAGCAGACCCAATGCTACGCCCAGTGGCAGCATCGACGTCAGCCCGGCCATCGAAACGCCTTCCAGTGAGATACCTGCGTTGGCAAAGGCAAACAGCGGCAGAATACCAAACGCAACGTAAGGGTGCAGCGCATGTTCCATGTGTTTCAGCGGAGAACGTTCTCCTTCATTGCCCTTCAACGGAATTGCAAAGCCGATCACAACCCCAGCGAGTGTCGCGTGGACTCCAGACTTGAGTACCGCCACCCACAAAATAGCACCCACGATCATGTACGGGGTCAATTTAGTCACGTGTTTTGCATTGAGCATAAACAGTGCACCCGTCATAATAAAGCCAACAACCAGCGCCAATGTCGACAGATCACCGGTGTAAAACAGGGCAATAATCACCACGACACCCAGGTCATCAATGATCGCCAGCGCCAACAGGAACACCTTCAGACTCACGGGTACACGCTTACCCAGCAGCGCCATGATACCCAGTGCGAAAGCAATGTCTGTCGCCGCCGGAATAGCCCAGCCCTGAATAGCTGCCGCATCACTGGCATTAAACAAAACGTAAATCAGTGCCGGTGCCAGCATTCCCCCCACTGCCGCGATCGCCGGAAAGATAGCCGTTTCTTTCGATTTCAACGCGCCCTCTAACAGCTCGCGTTTTACTTCCAGACCAATCAGCAGGAAGAAGACAGCCATCAGACCATCATTAATCCAGTGCGAAACTGACATACCAAACACATAACTGTGCAAAAACCCTTGATAAACATCATTCAAAGGTGAGTTCGCAATAGTCATCGCAATTGCTGCAGCGATAACCAACAGAATGCCTCCTGCAGACTCCATTTTGAAAAAATCGCGAATTACATCACTCATGAAAAAAGCCCTTATTCTTATTATGTTAATAAATGATTAACAAACAATATACTGAGTGTATCGACTGACGGAATGATCGAAAAATCGCTTGTTTGGAGCTTTAACTTCGGAATTTCCGATATAAAGTTCAATTAACAGCGTATTTTCCGTAATAGTAATATGGTCAGTATAGATAATATGCATTTGATTGCTAAACGCTTAAGACAAGGTTAAAAAAACGCTGGTCAGCCGTCAAAGCCAAACCAGCGTTTTTTTCACCAAGATGCGTAAATCAATAACCAGAAAGCTGCATGAAGCCCTTCGCTTTGTGGCTGCCAATCGCTCTGATTGGCCCTTGCCAGTACGACACTGCAAAAGGTTGCCAGTCTCCGATATTCAGCGCACTGGTAGTGAGATTAATGTGCTGGCTGGGTATGGTAATCTGCCATTGCAGCGGCAAACTCTTCCCATCTATGGAATCAAGAGGCTGCAACGCACGCATCTTGATCTGATTCTCCTCCAATACCACCACTTTCCCGTCATTTCGCATCAGAGTGGCCGAAAGCTGAGGTGCCTGATTCTGATGTCGGAAACGGTTGACCGACAAGGTGCTTTCCTCGTCCAGATTAACGACAAACCAATCCCAACCGGATCGGTCCGTATTGAGCAGGTTATTACCCCACTCTTTACTCAGCCAAGCGGTGCCTTTGACGTTGAATGGTGAGCCATTGCCCAGAGTCAACGTGCCTTTAACTTGTACAAATGGTGCCATGATCGCGTAAGACGCCAAAGGCATTAACTCATGTTTAACCTGGTAGCCTCTCTCGCCGGGCAATACAAATGGCCCTTTGGCGACGTTGGCCAGACTGATTGAAAATGTATCGGTATCAATGGCAAGACTGCCAGGAAATGGTGTGGTGCCAAGAGAGCGCCAAGACCAATTGTCGATCCATAATCTGAAAGGCTGACTCAACATTCCCGCCTGACCGATGCCACCACGGGCGAAGCGTTGCTCGCGCCAGATTTTCCCCTGCCCCGTAATCACAGTCTGCACAATGTATAATTGCGGGCTTTGCCAGCCCGAACGTTCACTGTCATCACTGGCGACACGAATGACCGTCCACTGGATCCCATACGGGTTGCCTTTACGATCTTCGACATTGGCAAAATAGTGCCACCATTCATGTTGATAGCCTTCATGAAAAGCGAAATCCTGTGGCAGCTTAACCGGATTACCCGGCAGTACAGGATCAAAAACATCCTTGGGTTGGGTCAAAAACGGATTCGGTTGTTCGGCTTGTTGCTGAATCGCCTTTTGCCATTCAGGCGCCCACTGACGATACGCGAGATAACCGCACGAACCCACCAACGCCATCAGCACCAGCAATACCAAAATTTTGGACACAAAGATTCGTTTCGTCATTTACAGGGCATCCCTTAACGACTTCATCGGTGTGTTGCGCACCATTCTCAGAACCGGCACTGCGCCAGCCACCATCAGCGCCAGCATCGCCAGACTGATCGACTGAAGATACGCCTCTGGAATAAACTGCAGTTCCAGCGTCCAGCCAAAAGACTGCTTAATGATGATATCCACCACCAAACTCGCCAGTGCTAATCCAAGCGGCATGGCAATCAGTATCGAGATGGCGCCAAAAACAAACAACTGCAAACACCCCATCAGAATCAGTTCTTTGCCCGACATCCCCAGACAGCGCAGCAAAGACACGTGACGCTGCCGAGATGTTTCCCCTGCCAAGGTGGCAAAGAAAATACCGAACACAGCAATCACCAACGTGATGTTACCGAGCGTATCAGCGATGGCGAAAGTCCGGTCAAACACCTTCATCGCCTGACTGTGAATATTGCCATTATCGAATATCCGCTCTGGGTTCAACCGGAAGACAGACTCCAGACGGTGTTTTAAGTCAGCGTGCGGCACACCATCTTTGATCACCACCCCAAGCGCCACATTTCCACCACCAGCAAACGCAGCTAGCCAGTTGCGATGGGAGATCAACACTTGATTGTATGGGTTACCATAGTCGTAATAGACCCCCACAACCTGCCAGCCTTTGCCAAGCGGACCATAAAGGTTAATCGTATCTCCTGGACGAATATTCATTTTCAGCGCCATGGATTCACTGACCATCACTCCTTTTGAACGATGCAGATGATACCAGTAATTCGGAATACCCAGCTTTACCGTCAGGGACGCCAGTTCGCCTTCTGACGCGCCAGTGCTCACAACCTGAAGTGGGCCGCTGCTGGTAGGAACTTCTTTCTCCCAGCGCCACCACACATCCTGCACTTCCGGTTGCTTACTGAGCCAGTTGCTCATTCGCGGTGCACCGTTGGAGTTTGGGTAAATGTAGATGTCGGCTGCGAGTCGCTGAGTCAGCCAGCGATCGGTGGTATCGCGAAAGCTGCCGACCATAGTTTCTACACCGATATTGGCGGCCATAGCCAACATGAACCCCATGGTGGCCACGCCGCGATAACTCATGCTGGCCGCCGCATCGGCAAAGAACCAGCGCACTTTCACCCAACGCATCGTATAAGAGAAACTGACAAAAGCTCGCCAGATCAAAAACGGAGTGAACAGCGCCACACTGAGCAACATGAAAATGATGATCGCAAAACCGGAAGATTGGGTCTGAGGCGCTTGATACACAGCAACAGCAGCAACACACAAAGCGCAGGCAATCAACGCTTGAACCGTGAATTCCACACCTGCAAAACGCACCAGCGACAACCGAGTCGTTAACCGAATCGGTTGGGCACGCAGCAGACGAACTAGAGGCCACGCGCATGCCAGTAAGGCACCCAATACCGCCATCAGCAGACTATAACCGCTCGCTTGCCAACTCCACTCCACATCCAGGCCGACATTCGCGTCATACAGATCGCCCAAACTGGACGACACCGATGGAATCAACTGATTAGCCAGCACCATGCCAAATAAGTTTCCGCACAGCCAGCTGATCAGCACCAATGCAAACAGTTCAATCAGCAACGCTTTCGCCAGTTGCCAGCCGGAAACACCGGTCTGGCGCAATATACCGACCAAAGGCTGGCGTTGAGTGAACGACAGCGACATAGCCTGATAGAAAATGAATAGCCCCACTACAAACGACAACATTCCCATAGCACTGAGGTTGGAATGGAACGCTTTGGTCAGCGACTCCAGCTCTGCGCGGGAGTTACGAGCCAACACCATGCCATTGGGTAGCCCTTGTTTTAGCTGCTGTAATTTTTCATCCGGCATATTGCCACATGCAATCACCGAAAATCCGGAGCTTTTCTCCAACATACGCAGCAGAGAAATATCGGCCACGACCCGCGTACCATTGATGATATCATCATGATCGATCACTACCGGCCCCAAACGACTCCCGTCTTGGAGCGGGATCATGTCCCCACTCTTCCAACGCATATGGCTGGCGAGTTCATCACTGACCATCAACGGATACGGGGGACGCATTAATTTGAGCGCGTCCAGATCTTTGAGTTGCACACCCGACTGAAATTGCAGCATCGCGACTGGGTCGAGCCCAACCAGGGTCAGATCATTGCCGTTGGCCAAAGTGACTTTGGTGTTTTCAAATGGCACACACTGATTGAACCCTTCGCGCCGCAGTTGAATATAAAAGCCTTGCGGAATTTTGTTGGTTAGGTGTTTAGGCCGGATTCGGTAAGGAAGAGGATTGGCAAAAAGACGTTCACCATGCTCGTAAGCTTCACGGGCATGATGATTAATAGAAGTAACACCAACCAGAAGAGATACCCCTAAGGTCAGACCAAGCCAGACCAGCAGGATTTGAAACGGATAACGTCGGTAATGACCAAGTAGCGCTTTAACTACGGGCCACAACATGCAACTGTCCTCCCTGGAGACGAATACAGCCTTCCATGTGTTCGGCTACTTTTTCACTGTGCGTCACCAACAGCAGTGTGCATTCCAACTGGCGAGTCAATGACGTCAGCAAGCGCATCACCGCTTCTGCGTTACGCTCATCCAGGCTACCTGTGGGTTCATCGGCCAACAGAATTTTGGGTTCCATATACAGCGCTCTGGCAATCGCCGCTCGTTGCTGCTGCCCTCCGGAAACCTCTTCCGGATAGCGTCCTAGCAACGGCATCAAATCCAGTGCCGATAAAATTTGACGCCACAACCCCTGATCATCAGGCAGACCTTTTAACTGACGGCAGAAACGAATATTGTCGGCCACGTTCAGCGTAGGTAGCAAATTAAACTGTTGAAAAATAAGGCCAATATTATTACGACGGTAGGCAGTACGCAGGCTTTCTTTGACTTGATGCATGGCAAAATCCGGGAAGCTGATTGCACCGGAATCGACCGTATCCAAGCCCGCGATCAGATTCAGTAACGTACTTTTCCCTGAGCCGCTTTCGCCCATCAACGCCACTTGATCACCTTGTTTCAGTAACAGATCCGCACCTTGTAATACCGGGTGAAACTCCCCGCCATCGACGTAGCCTTTACACAGGTCTGTTAGCTGTAACATTATTCTCTCAACGGATATGGAAACTGGATTGAGAATCTACACTAATTCATCGCAGGTAGGAAGCGTTTTGGATACTGGATCACAGAATATGCATTTATTTGCTCAATGTCACAAATTTATGATTAATTCTCAATCAGATTGCGAATCCACTTACGGCTTTTCATGCGATACAGTGATCCGCCCCATTTCACTACTTCTTCGGTGAGAAACAAGATATAGATGGTCTCCGGCGGCCAGCCCAGCGATATCGCCGCAAACGCAGCCAAAGGAATACCAATCAGCCATTGAGCAATCAGATCCTGTCCGAGGCAAAACTTCACATCGCCCCCAGCTCTGAGTACCCCAACAATGACCGTCATGGGCACCGAGCGCAAGACGATGCCAACACATAAAATGACGATAAACTGCTCCGACAATGCGCGCGTCTCTGGTGTCAGTGCACTGAACGCATCCAGAATCGCCCCTTGAGCAACATACAGCAGCAACGCCACACTCAGACCAACCAGGACACTCAACAGCGTCAGGCCCAGCGCTTGGTAATAGACTTCCTCATAGCGCTTCGCACCAATTTGGTTTCCGGTTAACACAGCTGCGGCATTCGACATGCCAATCAACAGACTCAGAGAAATTGACTCTACTGGCGTCATCACAGACAGTGCCGCCAAACCCTGAACACCAGACTGGCCCATGATGGCATGATAAGCAAACAACCCACCCGCCCACGCCAGAAAGTTGAAGGTTGTCGGCATCGACAGTTTAAGAAAGCGCACCACCTTGTCCCAGGTGAGGATCGCTTTAATGTCCTCAGCATAAAAAGCCAGCAAGTGTTGTTTGGCATAGAGGTATCCGTACAATGTCGCGACTTCGATTGCGCCACTGAGTACGGTCGCGATCGCCGCTCCCTGAATGCCCATGGCCGGCGCGCCAAGATTGCCGAATATCAGCACCCAGTTGAAAAATACGTTCGACACTATCCCGATGCCGCTAAAGAAAGTACTGATCCCGGGCTTATGCATGGCGCGCAATCCCACCGCCATACTGGCGACGCAGGCGACCGAACACATACTGACCGAAGTGATCACCAGATACTGACTGCCCAGCGCGTTGACCTGTATTGAGTCAGTCGTTAAGGCCATGATCTGATTCGGGAAAGCCACGAAAAGCACCACTGTCAGCAATGCAAACAACATACTCACCAACCACGTCAGGGCGGTACTCTCCCGCACGCCCTGACGGTTAGACGCGCCCCAGTATTGCGCCGTCAACAGCGCCCCTCCCGTGGTCACACCCACCAACATGATCGTGGTGACAAAAGTTGCCCGGGCTGCCACGCCCACCGCCGCAATCTCAGACTCTCCTAATTGACCCAACATCAGTACGTCCACCAGCCCTCGGCTTGAGAACATAATACTCTGCAAGGTGATCGGCAGCGCGATCGCCATCAGACGGCGAATAAAGTCCCCACGGGTATGAGACAAAACCTGAGAAAGCAACGCCACCATATGACTCCAGTACAAACTATTGATAGCTGAGAAAAAGTTGAGCGGCTATTATACGATTATTGAGTTTGTTTTAACCACATAAAATAGGGACGAGGCGGATGAAAAACGTATTGGTACTTGGAGCATCTGGATACGTCGGCTCTCAGCTTTTGCCCTACCTGCTCGAGCAAGGTTACAACGTCACGGCATCAGCGCGCCATATCGACTATTTGCGGGCCAGAACACAACCGCATCCGAATCTGCACCTTCAATTTCTCGACTTAGAAGACGCCAGCGCCACCCAAGCTCTCGTGCCACAGTTTGATCTGGTCTATTTTCTGGTGCACGGGATGGCTGAAGGGCACGATTTTGTAGAATACGAAATGTCACTCGCCGAACACGTGCGCGACGCCCTGCGCGGCAGTCAGGTCACACACCTGATTTATTTGAGTGCATTACAACCGAAACACGGCCACTCCCAGCACCTTCAAGCCCGGCTGAAAACCGGAGAGATCCTACGCCAGAGCCAGATTCCAGTAACCGAACTTCGGGCTGGCGTGATCGTCGGGCCAGGCTCTGCGGCGTTTGAAATCATGCGTGACTTTGCCTACAACCTGCCACTCATGATCGCCCCCAAATGGGTGGACTCTCAGGCCAACCCTATCGCTCTAAGCAATCTCAATCATTATTTACTCGAACTGGCGAAAGAAGCGCCGACAGGCAACATCATTTATGAAGCGGGGGGCCCGGATACCCTGACTTACCGCGAGCAGTTTCGAATCATTTGTCAGGCGATTCACAAACCGCTTCGTCTGTGGTCAACCCGCTTGCTGACACCAAACGTTGCTTCCTACTGGCTGGCGATGATCACTTCGGTACCATCGAACATTGGTAAAGCACTACTGGCGGGTATTGAACACGATTACGTCACGGATGGCCGTGCCATCCGTGAAAAGTACCCGCAAACGCTGATCGATTACCGAACCATGGTGAAGAACACTCTCGCCACCGAAGGTAAATTCGTTCGCAGCAACGTGTGGGGGTTTGACCCTGCCGCATTGCAACGCTGGCAGCCCGGGTTTGGCTACTACCCCAAACAAGCAGGCGCCACCATCACCACGACCGCCACCCCAGCGCAACTGTGGCAGGTGATCCAGAAAATCGGCAGCCGCGAAGAAGGTTACTTTTTTGCCAATCCACTATGGCGCACACGGGAATGGCTGGATATCTTCTTTGGTGGCGGTACACCAGTCAGACGTTCTCCGCCAGGCCCTGGGTTAAAGGTTGGCGATTACATCGACTCCTGGAAAGTCATCCGTTGTGAAGAGCAGCATTTCCTGTCGTTGTTGTTTGGTATGAAAGGTCCGGGACTTGGCCGATTGGAGTGCACGATCATCGATCACGGCACGACACGCGAACTGAACATTACGGCCTGGTGGCACCCACAAGGCTTTCCCGGTTTGCTCTACTGGTTCGCCATGTTACCCGCACATCTGTTTATTTTTAAAGGCATGGTTAATGCTATTGTGCGAAAAGCACGCCAGGCGTGACATAAAAAAGCCCGCTCATCTGTGAGCGGGCGCTTGTATTACGTGTCGGCTTGGAACGACAGCGGGATTTCCGCCAGTTGTTCGCCCTGGTTCCCCGGGTAAATCAGGTATTCCCCGTGATACTTCACGTTGGATTTATAGTCCGTGACTTTATGCACCATGAACCCCGCATCGGTCGCCTGCTCGATAAAATCAGCGTGATTACCGCGCACAAACCAGCTCATCGGTTTCACCAGCGTGTCACCATCAAAACAGCTGTCACATTGATCCGCGCACAGGGCCAAAGAATTCTGGCCTTCGGTAAATATCTGTACTTTACCTTTGTTTATCAACGGCTCTGAGGTCGACACTTCCCAACCGGCAGTTTCCATCCGATCGAGAAACGCCTCCACATCGCTGTCGAGGATCTTTTTTTCCCCCTGCGCAAAACAGCGGGCGTAGAACGCCGAGATGCGTTTAAACAAGAAAAGAAGCCCAGCCTCGTTCCCTTTTGAACGTCCGGCCTTTTGCCAACGCGTCAGGTCATTACCGACACAACGCGGAAAACGCTGGGTTTTCAGCGCTCGCGTCACCCAGCGCACCAGATAATGATTATTGGCGACCGGCGCATCCGCCAGCTTGCCGGCTTTGTGCTCTGCCGCCATGTCAGCCAGCGCACTGTTGACCAGGTTTTGGATTTCTGTTGAGTAATTCGACACTATGCTTTTCTTCCCAAAGTCCAGTAGAAACCCGCAGATAATACTGAACATACGCTCATCATCAAGATCATTGGCCAAACATAACCACTTGGCATCGCCGCCACCACGGCACCAATCAGTGAACCAGTGCCAAAACGTAACGTCCCCGCCAATGAGGAAGCCGTGCCCGCCATGTATGGATAACCACTCAGAAGCAGGCCCATTGAATTACTGCCGATGGTCGACAGTGTCCCGATGAACATCACCACGAACGGCACGGTGCCCCACAATCCGAGATCCAGTACCCAACCGGTAAACAGCCCAATCCCGGCAATCAACTGCACCGTCAAGCCAAAACGTAGCATGTTGTGTGACCCCACTCGTTTCACCAACCGGCCGTTGATGCTGGTCATGACAATCATCGCCACAATATTAAGGCCAAACAGGTAACCAAACTGGTTCGGTGTCACACCATAGATATCAATATAGACAAACGATCCGGCAGTGAGGAACGCAAACATGCCAGCAAAGGAGAAACCACCGGAGAGCATCAGTCCCATTGCCACCGGGTTTCGCAGCAGACGGGCATAGTTGCGCAGTGTACTGCCAAGACGCAATGGTTGGCGCTTCTCCACCGGTAACGTCTCCGGAATCATCCACAGTACCAGCGCCATGACAACAACCGCGAACGCGACCAGTACCCAGAAAATAGAACGCCAGCCAAACCAAACCGCCAGATGTCCACCAATCATCGGTGCCACCAGCGGCGCAATTGTGATCACCAGAGTGACGAACGACATGGCGCGGGCAAAATCCTCGCGATCAAACATGTCACGCACCACCGCCTGAATAATAACGGCCGCCGCCGCGCCAGCAAAACCCTGCGCAGTCCGCACGTAGGTCAACGCATCAATATCGTTGGTCGCTGCACTGACAAACGCTGCAATACCAAAGAACAACACTCCGAGAAACAACACCGGTTTGCGACCATAGCTGTCGGCCAGTGGCCCGTGGATCAACTGACCAATCGCAAAACCTGCGGTGTAAGCGGTTAAGGTGATTTGCACCTCACCCGCCGTAACACCGAGATCGCGAGCAATTTCCGGCATGGCCGGTAAGTACATATCGATCGCTAGCGGTGTTAACGCACCGATAGCGCCCAAAACAACAAACAAGAGAAAACTGATGTGCGGTGTACTTTGTGTTTGTGCGGTTTTTTCTGACATAAATCTCCCACTCGGTGGCCAATTTTGCTGCAGTTTTCCCAACCGCAACCAAACAGAATACAATGAATGATGACAACCCAGAGCAGATAAAAAGGTGTACTCAGTTCACCACTTCTGCTGAAGTTGTGAATTTAAATGGTAAATTAGACTCGGATTGTCGTTCATCCGCCAGAAACAGAGGAAAGGCATGGCGGATGAAAGGACAGCAATACCAACAACTCAATCCATAAGTAGTGGTATATTTGTGATCTGGATATCGTATGTTCCGGGAATTGCAGGGGAAATACTAGTTCCAAATAGGAAATAAACTATTTCCAAGATGGAATACTATTTCCACACAGACGCCACTTCTTCCTCGGTCAGATAGCGGTACTCACCCGGTTCGAGAGTGTCGTCAAGTTCAATGGCACCAATACGTTCACGATGCAGATGTTCAACTTTATTGCCCAGCGCCGCGAACATGCGTTTCACCTGATGGTATTTCCCTTCAGTGATGGTCAGCAGCACTTCTTTTTCATCCGCGTCCACAATCTCCATCTGTGCCGGCAAAGTCAGCTCACGTTCATTACGCAGTTGAATTCCCTCAGCAAACTGCGCCGCGTAATCAGCACCAATCGGATCTGCGAGCCACACGCGGTATGTTTTTTCACATTTATGCTTGGGAGACGTAATACGGTGAGACCATTTCCCGTCGTCGGTGATCAACACCAGCCCCGTCGTATCCACATCCAGACGGCCAGCAAAGTGCAAGGTATCCATCTTCACTTCATCGAGCAGAACAAACGCTGTGTGGTTGAATCCGTCTTCATGCGAACAGACATAGCCATCCGGTTTAAACAACATGATGTAGCGCGGTCCATGGACTCGCAACTCTCTGTCCTGCCACTCGACCACGCACGATTCAGTAACTTTGACAGAACCGCTCTTTTGCACCACCTCGTTCACTGTCACTTCGCCGCTTTTCAGGATTTTGGTCGCTTCTTTGCGTGTTGCACCTAATGCCTCACACAGAAATTTATCTAAACGCATGAATACCTCATCTAGTTAGGGTCAGGTATTATATACCCAACCTACTTCATTGCCAGATTAGTTGATCGATTTCACAATTCAGATGTATACCTTACGCCCCTATCAGGCCGACTCCGTCAAGGCCGTTGTCCACTATTTCCGTCAACACACTACACCTGCGGTCATTGTACTGCCGACTGGTGCCGGCAAAAGCCTGGTCATTGCCGAATTGGCCCGCCTAGCCAAAGGCCGGGTTCTGGTGCTGGCACACGTCAAGGAACTGGTTGAACAAAACCACGCCAAATACGAAGGTTACAACCTTAAAGGGGCAGTCTTTTCCGCCGGGCTTGGCCGTAAGGAAACCAACCAACAAGTGGTCTTCGCCTCGGTACAGTCCGTCGTGCGTAACCTGGATGAATTCAAAAACCAGTTTTCGCTACTAGTGATCGATGAATGCCACCGGGTGCCAGAAGACAAAAACAGCAGCTATCAGAAGGTGATCGCCCATTTAAGCGAACTTAATCCCGGCATCAAGGTGCTCGGTCTGACCGCCACCCCCTATCGCCTTGGTATCGGCTGGATATATCAGTACCACACCCGAGGCCAGGTACGCAGCGACGAAGCACGTTTCTTCCGCGACTGTATCTTTGAACTCCCCATTCGCTACTTGCTGGACGAAGGTTTCCTGACCCCGGCCCGCATGATCGATGCGCCAGTACTGAGCTACGATTTCTCGCAATTGAAACCCGCCAGTACCGGACGTTATAAAGAATCGGAGCTGGATATGGTGATCGAGCAGTCAAAACGTGCCACGCCACAAATCGTTGATCAGATCATTCACATGGCTGCCGATCGTCAGGGCATTATGATTTTCGCAGCCACCGTACGACATGCGCAGGAGATTTACACTCTATTACCAGACGGTGAAGCGGCTATTGTGATAGGCGACACGCCCACCCCGGAGCGGGACGATATCATCCAGCGATTTAAACAGCGCGAAATTAAATATCTGGTCAACGTCTCGGTCTTGACCACCGGCTTTGATGCCCCGCACGTCGACCTGATTGCCATCCTGCGTCCAACCGAGTCGGTCAGCCTTTATCAGCAGATCGTCGGCCGTGGCCTGCGTCTTTCCCCGGGAAAAAAAGAGTGCCTGGTATTGGATTACGCGGGCAACAGCTACGATTTGTATCAACCGGAAGTGGGCAATCCGAAGCCAGATTCCGACAGCGAAATCATCACCATTCCGTGCCCCGCCTGCGGCTTCAATAACAATTTCTGGGGCAAGCTCGACAGCAACGGATTCCTGATTGAGCACTTCGGCCGCAAATGTCAGGGCTTTTTTACTGACGACGAAACCGGAGAACGTGAACATTGTGATTATCGCTTCCGCGCCAAATACTGCGGCCAGTGTGGCGCAGACAACGACATTGCCGCCCGAATTTGTCACGAATGTGACGCGACATTAGTGGACCCGGACAAAAAACTGAAAGAAGCACTGAATCTCAAAGATGCACTGGTGTTTGAGTGTGCGGAGATGGATATGTCAGTTCATAAAGACGCCAATGGCAAATCGCAACTGCGCATCACGTATCACGGAGACAATCAGGCTCAGGTACACGAGTTCTGGTCGCTGAGCACGAAAAAGCAGAAACAAACGTTTAAAGATCAGTTTGTCCGCCCGCATCTGGCCGACAAACACCGGCCGTTTGATGAAGCCTCACCAACAAAAGTGGTGGCCCATCAACACCGTTTTCGTCCTCCGCAATTTGTCATTGCGCGTAAAGTTGGCCGTTTCTGGAAACTAAGAGACAAGATTTTTGAAGATGAGCTGCAAAATCGCTGAGTGCTGTGATTCACTTTCCATTCATCTCAGCTCACTTATACTGAGGAAAGAGTCAAACAGCAGGTCCGAATATGTTGAATAAACGATTGAAAACATTGTTACTTATCATGCTTGCCGGCAGCACGCTGCAGTTGGCAATAGCGGCGGACGACACACAAAACGGTCATGCCCTGGTTCAAGACGCCTATAAAGAAGGGGCTCGGATCGAGTTCGACGAAGATCAGGATGAAGTCTTCGATGCGGTACAACAAGGGCTGATCCAGCCGTTTTCTGCTCTGTACAAAACCGTCGATCAGCAACTCAATGGCCGCTTGATCAAGGTTGAGCTGGAAGAAGACGACGATCAATGGATTTATGAACTCAAACTGGTGCATGATAACAACATTATTAAAGTGGAATACAACGCCACCACGCTCGAAATGATTGAGATCAAAGGACGCAACCTGCACGATGTCATCAAAAAATAGAGAAGAACAACAATGAAAATACTGGTAGTGGAAGATGAGCCACGTCTTGGCGAGCAGATTATTGAATTACTTGAACAAAACGGCTGGGTTCCGGAGCTGTCCCAGGATGGGATTGATGCACTCTACCGGGCAACCTCTGAGGACTGGGATGGCATCGTACTCGATCTTGGCCTGCCTAAACTGGATGGCCTGACGGTACTGAAAGGCATTCGCGATGAAAACATCAACACTCCGGTGATCATTCTCAGTGCCCGGGACACACTGTCGCAACGGGTGGAAGGTCTGAACGCCGGCGCCGATGATTATCTGACCAAGCCGTTTGAAATGGTCGAGTTGGTGGCCCGCTTGCGAGCGCAATTACGCCGGGCATCCGGTAACGCCTCCCCCATCATGCAAATGGGGGACCTCAACCTGGATACCCGCACTTCGAAAGTCATGTGGCAGGGACAGGCCATCAGTCTTACCGCACTCGAGTACAAAGTGGTCGCCTACTTCATGCACAACCCAGACAAAGTCATCTCGCGCACCGAGCTGGTTGAGCACATCTACAAACAAGATTTTGACCGTGACTCTAATACCATTGAAGTTTTTATCGGGCGGATCCGCAAAAAAATAGCACCGAACATCATAAAAACCGTCAGAGGCCTGGGATATCAGCTCAATGCCGGATAAAGCCAGTTACATTAAACGCCTCAGTCTCAAAAGCCGTCTGCTACTCGCGGCGGCGTTGTGGCTGTCGGCCATGATACTGGCCGCCGGTATCGGTATTCCGCTACTGGTAAAAGACTACCTCGTCAGTGACGCAAAATCTCAGCTCCATCTGTCAATGGATGAAATCGCGGCCAATATTGAAACCGACCGCAACAACCGGCTTGATCTGTCGGCACGCTTGTCTGACCCTCGTTTTAGCCAGCCATACAGCGGCTTGTACTGGACCATTCAGAGTGACAAACAAACGCTGCGCTCTCGCTCACTGTGGGACAAAAACATCACCGCTGAAAAACGGGGACCGGTTCTGGTGATCAAAGGCGCACGCGAAGAGCCTTTGATTACCATCACTCAAACCCTGTATTTGCCTGAGTTTTCCGAACCCATCCGGGTGATGGTTGGCGTCGATGAAGCACCTATCGGTAGCGCAGTGAAGCGTATTACCGGGCAGCTATGGATCATCCTTGGCATGCTGTTTACCGGGATTTTGATCTTAATCGGCGTGCAGGTCAGCTGGTCATTGCGGCCATTAACCAAGATGCAGAAGGAGCTCGCGGAACTGAAAGATGGCAATAAAGACGCACTAAGCTACAACTATCCGCGCGAGGTATCACCTTTGGTCTCAGATCTTAATGCGCTGCTGTTTCACTATCAGGACTTGCTTGCTCGCGCCCGTAATCACGCTGGTAACTTATCCCATGCACTGAAAACACCGTTGTCAGTGCTGCGTAATGAAATTGGTATTATGCAAAGCGACGAAAAAAGTCGCCTGCTGGCGCCCGTCGAACAGATTCAGAGCCAAATCGATTACCATCTTGGTCGGGCTCGGATGGCTGGTTCGATGAATATTCTGTCGGTTAAAACCAAGCCGGCGGAGCGCATCGACTTTATTTCGCTCGCATTCGACAAGGTGTACGCGCATCGAGGTATCGTCGTGGTCAACGAACTCGACTCCGATCTCGAAGTGGCTGTAGATTCTGCCGATCTGGATGAAATGATCGGCAACGTGCTGGAAAACAGCTACAAATGGGCCAATTCTCTGGTCCGGGTGCATGCTGAGCCCGCAGCCGACAAAGGCGATGTTCGCCTCTGCCTTGAAGACGATGGTCCGGGGATTGCAGAATGCGACCTGCACAAAGCGATTGAACGTGGCGTGCGTCTGGACGAGAAGACACCAGGCACCGGTCTTGGACTGAACATTGTCAGCGAAATGGCTCACAGTTATCGTGGTAAACTGGAGCTCAAACGCAGCAGCATGGGCGGCCTGAAAACGGTTCTGACCATCAAAAAAGCCCACTGATTAAACCGGAGCCTGCACTCTGGTTTTATCGTCTTGTCTCAGCCTGAGGTTGAGCACGCCACCAAACATAAGTGCCGTACCCTATTACCAGGCTGAGTCCGGCTGCTCCTGAAAACCAACCGCTGTGCGTCTGTAGGTAACGAATCACCGAATCGGAGTACGGCAACAAAGGTAACCCGGCTGCTAATGCGTATCCCCACAAGACAAATTGCCCCACTCCGAGTATCAACCCAACCGTGGCAAATAAAGAAAAACGCCGCCAGCGCATTTGCTGTGTGCCGGCGATAAAGGGCACCACCCAAGCGACAGGCCCCAGCAAACGGGCCACCATCAGCACCGCATGGCCTTTATCTCTAATCAGCTTTCGGCAACGTGCGATAGGCCGCCTCACTCCAGGCTGCCAACGGATCAGCTTAGACTGAACTCGCCGACCAGAGATACGCCCTATCCAATAGCTGAGTTGATCACCAAAGAAGCCTCCAAGCAATACCCAAATCACTGCAAGCGGTGTGCCTTGATACCATTGATACCCAGCGGCCAGCAAAAACGGCTCACCGGGTACAAACAGGTTCGGTCCAATCAACGCATCAAGAAACGCACCGAAGAACAACCCAACAGCGCTAAACATCTGCACCTACGGCGTTAGTTTTGTTCTCGGTAATGACCAAAGCGATACTCCATCTCATTGTTACGCATTTCTCCGAAAAATAACCGACGCACATTGGCTTTCAGATAAAACCACCCCATCCGGAAAAGGCCTTCCTGGTCAAGACGTCGAGGATCAAACCCAAACGTCATTTTGATAAAGCGAAAACGCCAGGTTCTTCCCGCTCGGCGAGCGTAATCACAGTCCTCACACAGCGTAATGCGTTCATCAAATCCTCCTACTTCCTGATGCGCTCGGCGGGTTGAAAAAATACACGCCCCCACCGCTGTCGGAAATGCAAATTGGGTAATAAACAGGCCGGCATTGAACAGGCCATAGCCGACTTTGTGCATCAGTGGCAGGCCATTCGCCCCCATGTAGACGCCCGCCACCTCTAGCTTACGCGATTCCAGCTCACTGAGCGCATTGGCGAGAAAGTTAACCGGCAGGCGCACATCTGCATCAAGAAACAACAACCGCTCATGCCGTGCTAATTCCGCGCCGGTATTGCGCCCCAGGCTCACACCACGATCGTCCATGCGGTGCACGGTCAATGAAGGCAGGCTCTGCCCATATGCTCGAGCCATATCGCAGGTGGCGTCCTCGCTGTTGGAGTCCACCAGAATCACTTCAAACTGACGATAGGACTGCTTGCTCAGATCCTCCAGTAAGCGGCCAATACGTTTCTCTTCATTCAAAGTGATGACGACTATACTTATCGGTTGCATCATCTCTCCTTAGTTGCTGTGAGTGTATAGCCAGCTTACTCATCGCAGGCTTAATCCCGCGTGAGGACATCATTCAGATTCGATTCATCTTCGATACACCCCACCAATTCGGCATGCCTGTAAGCCTTCACGATGCGATATTTCACACAATACACGGTATAATCAGAGGCTATCTTCAGGTGACCTCCGCGTGACTTGATGCATTAAGCAGCAAACGCTGATTAATTCACTGAATCCCGGTCGAATAACCCCTAAATCTATTGCTCAGAAATGGATACAATGGTAGTATCCGCGCTCGCTCTAACAGTAACGTTTCGTTATGTTTCGGAGCCTAACCATTGCAGCAAGGTCGCATTGCAGCAATGACACGTTTTTTAATACTTTTTTTGAGAGTAATTACTATGAAATTTGAAGCAGTAGTACGTACTGAGCTAGGTAAAGGTGCGAGCCGCCGCCTACGTCACGCTGGTCAATTCCCTGCTATCGTTTACGGTGGTGAGGCTGCGCCAGTATCTATCGCTCTGAACCACGACGACATCATGAACCAAATGGACAAGCCTGAGTTCTACGAAGGAATCGTTCTGGTTATCGATGGCGCAGAAATGAAAGTTAAGCCACAAGACGTTCAACGTCACGCTTTCAAGCCAAAAGTTGAGCACATGGACTTCATCCGCATCTAATTCTCTTTACCAGAGAATTTATCGGATTTAATCCAGCCTTTTGCATATATCAGATTATCGGCCTTACCAACCGAGAGATCTAAAAATTAGACAGCCCGATGCTACCAACATCGGGCTGTCGCCTTTCTAAAGCCTTAAAAATCCCAATATCCCCATCTAAAACAACCACTTAAAATAACCCACCAATTTATGGGTGTATTTAGGGTGTAGTTAGGGTGTAGTTATACAGTACTTGGATCTTTTGTCTTTTTAACAGGATCTGCTTAGCAATAGCCCTTCAAAACCATCTCTTAAAAGACTATTTTTTTGCGCCATCGTCACAGTCAAAGGTTACCGTGATCCCACCTTTCTTGCGCAAGTTCTTCACCACCGTTTTGATTCGCCAGGTCTTATCACTTATCTCCGGGCGAAAGCCAACCGGCTTTAAATGCCCTTCCGCAAATGCTTTCAATAAACTCGGCGTTGCTTCGGTCGTGCAAGTGAACGTATCACTGCCACTGGTGATTTCTTTACCCCGAGAACGAACGGCCGCAGCCGCTTCCTCTTGGTTAGGATAGGTATACACAATTTCGAAAACCGGTTCACCAGAGCCATAGCGCTCCGTGCCCATTTTCCCCGTGTCAGCGTTGTGCCATTTGGCCACCGCGCTGCTGATTTTCGTCCGGCTGTTTGAGCGATACGTATAATCCGAGCAGCTGCTGGCCATCACTTCACGAACGGGTAACTTTTTGCTGCCGGAGGCGTTCTTCCCTTCCCCCTCTTTGATCAACGTCCAGTGTCCATTGGCCACTTTTGATACGGCGCTAAACTGACGCGATAGTCGGGTAAGCATCGCCATGTCAGACTCTCCGGTCTGGTCGATGTGCTCCAGGCGAATCTGAGCCAGTTCATTGGCAATAATCGGCGTCAGGTTGTTTCTGGCTGAAACGGTTTTTAACACGTCTTCCAGTGTCACGTCGTCCCAGCTCTGCGTTCTCTGACTCTGCAGGCTGGTTCCTTGTCCCTGACCGCTCAAGGGCGTGGAGTGCGCTTTGATGGTGACGGTTTCCGGCCAGCCTTTGACCTCAATGACCGACACCACAAACGCCCCCTGAGAAACGTATTCACCATTAAACCCCAGCGACACGCGCAGCCAGGCATTCTTGCCCGGTAGCTTGCCGATTTTGCTGCCATCTAACTTCAACGTCAGTTCATCGGCCTTACTACCGCTGTGGTCAGTCAATGTCAGTTCAAGAAGACAGGCATTAATCCGCTGCGTGATATCTTCCCCGTCCGCACTGAGCACAAACCCCGGCCGATAGTTCAACTCCATAGGACATCCTCATCATCTTGCGACGGCGGTGTGTAATCCGGCAAAGTAATGATCAGACCCGCCTGAAGCTTGGTCCCTTGGTCCGCCAGTTTAGGGTTCGCCTCAAGTACCGCGATAACCGCTTGCTCAGTGCCGTACTCTTGATAGCAGATGTCGTCCAGCACATCACCGTCCCGAGTGAGATAACGTTTTGCCATAAAAAATCAGATCCGCTGAAAATTGCTGTTTTTTCGGTACCCCGGCTTTCATATGCCGGGGCTGTGTTTCCGTCACGTTCGTCAGGCACCAGTACCCCATAACATCACCAAGGCCGGAGGTCAGAAGAAATGGCTTGGCTTTGTTTCCAAGCGTTACCAGTTGTTCAATCTGATTGATCCCCACGTTGGCGAACTCCGGGTATACCGTGCCCGTCAATCGAATGGTCGGATTATCCGCGCCAGTAAACTGGAGGCTCGCATACTGGCCAAAGCGATTGATGGGCGACCAGGTCCAGCTGTGTGTCTTAACCAGCTCCTGATAGGCGAGCGTGGTGATTGAAAACTTCACCTCTCCCGCCGTCATCATCACATCGTTAGCCACCGTGTTAGGGGTGGGCGATGTGTACGCCCGCCCCATTGACGTGCTCAGGCTGTTAAAATCAAAATCCATCGTTTACTCGCTATAACTGTAGTCATACATGGCGCCGCTGTTGTCGGACAGTTTGTCCGCTACGGAACGACCAATCTCTTCATTGGACTGACCCGGTTGCGTCACGACTTCGAGTTTTTCCACGGTATTGTTGTTCTGAATGGTGGTTTGACCTTTACTCGCCGATTCGGTGTCCGACAATACCGCGTTTGCTCTCGCCGCATAGCCATAGCCGCCTGTGTAACCGCTCGAACTGGCCGAACGACGCTGCGAATAACCGTAAGGCTCGACCTGGCGTGGCGATGATGCCGACTCTTCCTCGTCATCCCAAAATTTCAGGTCATCCACAAAACCACTGACCTTTTCCCAGGTTTCCATCACCGCACCGACCGATTGGTCGAAAATCGCGGTAACTTTGCCCCACATCGAGGTAAAGAACGACGGAACCGCGTCCCAGTGGCCCGCAATCATCTCAATTGGTGACCAGTCAAAGAGGCTTTTAATGGTCTCAAACGTCTCCGGAAAGGCCGTTTTGAACCATTCCAGCTTACCAGCAAACCAGGCGGTGACTTCATCCAAGTTCTGATAGAGCAAGATGCCTGCCGTGGTCAGCAGCCCCACCGCTGCGGCCACTGCCCCTATCGGGTTTGCGGCCATCACCGCATTCAGACCTATCATTACCGTTTTGGCCGTCTGAAGTGTGGTAATCATCGTTGTGATGCCCGTCACCACCGACGCAATGCCGATCACCATCTTGCCGGCCAGCATCCCGGCAACCAATGCCCCGGCCGACTCCCAGCCACCAAAGAACTGCACCACATCGTTCACACTGCTGCCCAGTTCATACAGTGTGGTCGTCAGCCGGATGGAACTGTCCACAACCCCGGTCACAAAGTCCACAATACCGGCTTTGTTTTCCGCAAACACACGCGAGACGGTCTGGCTGAGTTCATTGAGCTGCGGCTCAAGTGCCCCGCCCACCACGCCAGCCACTTCCTGCCAGGAACTGGTGACGGCCGTCAGTACATTGTTCCAGGCATTGTTGTACCGAAATGCCCCATCCGCACCTTGCGTGGTCAGACTGTTGATCCGCTTCTGTGCATCCAGCAGGTCATCCAGACTTTTCCCGCTATTTCGGATGTACGTAACTACCTTGTTACCCTCTCCGCCAAACAACATGTCGGCCAGGCTGGCCGCTTGCTGTTTATCGGACACCCTTTCAAGGCGGCGCATCACAAACTCAAACTGCTCAGCCGCGCTGAGACCATCGAGCATCGCCTTATCAATGCCAAGCTTGCCGAAGACATCCGCGACCGAGGACTGCTTACCCAGCGCCTTGAACTCACCAAACTTATTGGTCAGCTCTTCAACCATATCACCGGTGCTCTCGGCGTTCAGACCCGCCTGTTGAGCCACTCCGCCCCAGGCTTTGAACTGTTCAATGCTCATGCCATAGGCTTTGGCCAATCCCACTTGCTCGGCCGTCTGAGCGTTGGTCACACTCATCAGTCCGGTGACAGCCATCGTCAACCCTGTCACCGCGCCAGTCGTCGCCACAGCGTGCCCGGTAACGGATTTGAGTGTGCCGCCAATGTCGGACGCCGCGCCAAACCCTTCAGCTGAGCGACGCGCATCATCAATTTCTCGGTCCAGCGCCTGGTAACGTTTGGTCAGCAGGCTGACATCGGCTCCGGCCATCTTGGCTTTTTTGATCTGCTTGGTCAGCTTGCCCTGCTCACGCTCCAGACTTTTAACCTGTTTGGTGGCTTTGCCAAGCTCACGATCCACCGTGCCCGCCATGTTGCCGAACGAGGCATCCACAGCGCCGCCAAGCGTGACCACCGTTTTCAGATTTTGGGCTGTGCTCATCCCTTACCTCGCTTCTTTTTAGGCAGCATGTCGGCAAAATTCAGCAGCCGGTCAATATCCAGCGATTCAAGCTCAGAAAGTTGCCATCCGGTGTGGGTGGCAACGTTGAACATCACTCGGTCTCGGGCGCGTTCGTCGAGCTCGTCGAGGGCGTAGAGAATCCGATGTACGTCGTCGCGCACTTTCCCAAATCCAGCATGTCCATTTTTGCGATCACGGATTCAGGCTGGTCAGTCAGACGCGCATACATGGCGATATCACGGTCAAAATCGTCATACAGATCGCCCCCTGTTCGTTTTTTCGGGTTGGTTTTGCTGCCGTACTGGGTTTTCAGCCAAATGTGATCCCGTACTTTCGGACGGCGCATTTCCAGCACCGTAATGTCGTTGTCGTCTTCGTCTTTAATCGGGTAATCAAGCGTGATTTTGTTCATGGTATTACGTCCATAAAAAAGCCCCCCGACCGAAGCCGGGAGGCAAACTGTGAAAGAAAGGATGAAAGGTTATTTGCCCAGTGCGCGGCGATACTCCGCCAATTGGTCCACACCGTTGATGACGCGCACCAGGTTGGGCGGGTCAATTTCATGAATGATCTCGTCATTCACTTCATAGCGGTAGTAACTCAACTTCATGGTGTAGCTGTTGGCGTTAAAGGCGCCACCACTTTTAGTGCCCGGGTCAACTTTGGTCAGTTTGCCGCGCAGCTCTTCGACCACTGGCCGCACCCGGCCTGTTTCGTCGTCTTCAATCGCTGAGCGAACAAACACGGCAATCTTCTTTCCGTCCTTTTTGATGCCGAACAGTGCCAGAACCTCAGGGTCTTCACCCATTGACCAGCCCGCTTCCATTGGTGCCATGCCCATGTCCATCGGCGTGGCCATGTCCATCCCACCCGCTCGGAAGTCTTCCGTCTGCACTTCCAGAACCGGCGCGGTGTAGTCGATCACATCACCGACCTTGTCACGGCCATCGATGTAAAGGCCGAAATATTTACGAGCCCAGTTAGACATTTGCAATTACCTCTTCTAAATAGCCGTTGTTGAGGCGAGAGCGGAAAATCAAATGCTCTGCCGGGTAGTAGACGCCAAAATCAAAGTCAAAATAGACCACACCTTGCGCCATGGTTTCTGGCGTATTCAGATCTTTGTCCAGCCATGCGGAGCCGCCGGGGATGATCCCTTCGAACTTCAGTTGACGCATGTAGGCCTGAACCCCACCAATCACATCCTGTAAATACTGCGTGGTGCCCGGACGGTCCACGGCCCACAGGTGAGCACGCTCGATGCTGTCATTAATCATGTCCGCAGTGCGGCGCACACACTCAAACGTCCATTTCGGGTCAATCGAGCAAGAGCGGTTACCCCAGAACCGGAAACCACCTTCACGGATGACCGTAGAAACTTTGTTCTCATTGAGAATGTTGGCAACGGTGTTCGGATTGTTCAGTTCCCACTCCACCGGTTGCCAGGTACCCACAATGCCGTAAATTTCCTGGTTCGACTTCGACCAGTGCACCCCTCTCTCGTTATCAATACGACAGCGCAGACCCGCCGCAAATTCAGAGGTCGGGCGTGGGACCACGGCGCCGGTTTCCGAGTCCTGCACTTTCACGTGTGGCCACTGGATTTCGACCCGGGTGCCAAACGAGCGAGCACGTTTCATAGCGTCGGTGTAGGACGCATTCAAAGCACAATCGACATAAGCAAAGCCGCGTAGCTTCGCCGCCTGCGTTTCCAGCGCTTTGGCCACACCATCAATATGACTGAAGTTTGGCGCGATCAGGATGCGCGGTTTGTAGCCCACTTCGGTGCGCGCTTCAGAGAACTTCTCAATCGCACGGATGATGTTCGCACCTTCCAACTCTGGTGCCGTTTTCGGCTCAGCGCGAACCGCCACTACAAGTGCGCCGGTCTGTTTCATGATGCTTTCCATCGACTTGTAAGCATCGGTAGACTTGCCCATCTTCTCGGCCATTTTCAGACTGCCGGTAATCGCCACCGGCTTGAGAACTGGGAACGGTTCATCGTCACCGCCAGACAAGTACTGTTTGGTGACGGTGACCGCAACCGAAGTGCCCGGGTTGCCATTGGTCAGAGAGGCGGTGACCAGTGCCTTGGCCTCAGCGTGCGCGTTGATCGCGTCCACTACCTCTGTGGCAGTGGATGTTGGTGCTGATTCGGCATCGGTGGCCAGTGATACGGTGATCGCCTTACCTGCCACACTGACCGACAAGACCTGGTCTGCGTCGATTGGGGCGATGATGGTCAAGTAAATGCCGTTGCCATCCAGACCCGCTTCGACGGCCGTTAAAGTGATGCCATCATCGAGCGCAGGCGAACCAACGGTCAGCACAGCGGCCACCGCGCTCGCTACCGCATCCGATTCAAAAGCAAAACCAATTACTGCGGTTTTCACGGTGCTGATGCTGCGAATGCCGTCGTCCATTTCGACGACTTCACAACCATGTAAAAATTGCGCCATGGGAGATTCCTGTTTAGTCGGGTAATAAAAAACCCCGCCGAGGCGAGGTCATGAGGAAATAAAAAAGCCCACTGAGAAAAGTGGGCGTTTATGGGGTCAGTGTAACGT
>NZ_WXWO01000076.1:0-80750 GCF_009904845.1 Vibrio sp. V38_P2S17PM301
ACTTAGAAAGCTATGTGAATGGAAAAGTGTGAATATTATTGAAGCGGAATGCTGCGCAGATCATATTCATATGCTTTTAGAAATACCACCGAAGATGAGTGTTTCATCATTTATGGGGTATTTGAAAGGAAAAAGTAGCTTGATGCTCTATGAGCGATTTGGGGATTTGAAGTTCAAGTACAGGAATCGAGAATTTTGGTGTCGAGGGTATTATGTCGATACGGTAGGAAAAAACACCGGCAAGATACAAAGTTACATAAAGCACCAACTAGAACAGGATAAAATGGGAGAGCAATTGTCGATCCCGTATTCAGGTAGCCCGTTTACGGGCCGCAGGAAATAGTCATATGCAAATGTCAGATCACTACGCGCCTGCTAGGGCGCTGCTAGTAGGAGAGCCTTATAGGCGCATATGAAAAACCACCGGCTATGCCGGTGGATACTTTTTTATGGATCTTGGCCGTCGGGAGCCGCTGCGTTTCGTGCCGGGCAAAAAATAGTTACAGCCAAAGGCGAACTTTTATGCTCTAATACCGCGCTATTCGGACCCGGAGATGGTGCTGTATGGAATTTAAGCTTTGCAGAGGTGGATGTCTCCTGCGGGGCTATGTCTACGTTATCCTTTAGGAAAATGACAATGTCGAAAAGTAAGAAATTTGCTGTCCGCGTGAGTGAAAAACGTGGTGGCTGGTGCGCTGAAATCACCCGTCAGGTGACGTCTCGTAAAACCGTTGTGTCTAAACGCGAAACCGGTTTTGAGACAGAAGCACAGGCTCAGGCCTGGGGCGAGCAGGAGCTGGCCGGGTTCATCAAGAACCAGACTGAGCGCAACGCACGCAAATCTGCCCAGCGTAAAGCGCGCAGCGCCGACTAACGCCAGTGACGCAGTACGATGCCATGATTGAGCATTGCACGAAACAAAAAAGGTTGACGAGTGATCGTCAACCTTTTGTTTTTCTGTCTCTGAGTGGTTATCGGAACTGACCCACTTCTGGCAAAAACTCAAAGCCTGCTTCAGCCAGTTTGGTTTCCAACTGCGTCTTATCAAGCTCAAAGTAGGCGACCAACTTATCTAAATCGCCCGCAAAATCATCGCGCAGTTTCATGTTGATGATGCTCATCAACATGACAGGATCCATAGTGGCAAAGTTACTCAGGTTCATCATTTATCCTCAAAGTCTGAAATCAGCAGATTGGCCGCGGCAAAGGCGGCTTTTTCACGGGTGTCCAGTGGCAGTGACTCATCCGCTGCAATCTCATTGAGTGCTTTCACCGCGCAACTGATGGCTTGAGGGATATAAGCCTGATCACCACTGCCGATCTGCGCATAAAGCTCGCGCACCATTTCGCAGCAACCGTATACTTGCATGTGTCGTCTTCCTATAAATGATAACTGCTCTCAAATATACACAGACGCGTTTTGAAATACAAAAGCAGAACTTGTCCTGGCGCAAGCCTAGGCTGGAAATGGTGAAAAATCCGCCTCAAATCAGCGGATTTGCTGCTCAAGCTGAGCGATCACATCCGGTTCGAGTCGCAGTTGTTTAGCCAGTTCTGCCAGATAGGCTTTTTCCATGAAGTTCTGTTCATCTGCCACGATCAACGAGGCGAGATAAATTTCACTGGCTTGTTGAGGAGATGTGGCGAGAGTTGCGATGTCGGTCGGATCAAGCGGTTTGTTGAGTTCAGCCTGAATCAGTTGGCGTGCTGACGGATCCGCGCCAAGACCTTTAAGCGTCTCTTCGATACGCGCCATTTCCTGCTCGTCGACATGACCGTCGGCTTTGGCTGCGGCTATCATCGCTTTGATGATCAGCTCATTATGGTGGTTGTCGTTCGCATCAAAAATTTCTTCCTGATCCGGGCCGGGCTGCTGTTTTTGCCAGTCATTATAGACTTTGTAAGCCAGTGCACCTAACGCTGCGGCCCCACCGACTTTAAGGGCGGTTTTGCCCATTTTTTTACTTTTCTTCGAACCCATCAGCAAACCGATGAGTCCGCCACCGACCGCGCCGGCGCCCAGCGTCGATAAGCTTCCTGAGTTCTGTTTTATTTGCTGTTTTCCCTGACGCAGCATGTCGGAATTGAGTGCTTGATTGAGAAGATTTTTAAGATCCATAGGTCACCTCCTTGATGAATAAAGGCAGTGTAGTCGGAGAAAGCTGAACCGTGGATTAACAGGCATAAAAAAGGGCTGGCGATAAGCCAACCCTATGTTTGTACAACAGCGTTGTTTATTTCATCTGAGCGTTCAGGTGCTCAATGATGTCTGTCATTGCGACCGGTGTTTTCTCGCCGGTACGACGGTTTTTGTATTCGAAGTTGCCTTCATCCATGCTGCGATCGCCAATCACCACGGTGTGTGGAACACCGATCAGTTCAATGTCGGAGAACATCACACCCGGACGCTCTTTACGATCATCAAACAATACTTCGATGCCCATGGCTGTCAGTTCAGCATACAATTTTTCAGCGGCTTCCTGAACACGCTCAGACTTGTGCATATTCATCGGGACAATCGCAACCTGGAACGGCGCGATGGCGTCTGGCCAGATGATGCCGTATTTGTCGTGGTTTTGTTCGATTGCTGCAGCAACAACGCGCGATACACCGATGCCGTAACAACCCATCTCCAGAATCACATTTTTACCATCTGGACCAAGTACACCACAGTTCATCTTCTCAGAGTAGTTTTTACCCAGTTGGAAGATATGACCTACTTCGATACCACGTTTCAGCTGAAGAGTTCCCTGGCCACATGGGCTCGGATCGCCTTCGACAACGTTACGCAGATCTTCCACTTGTCCCAGTTCGACATCACGGCCCCAATTGATACCAAAGTAGTGTTTGTCATCAATGTTGGCGCCTGCGCCGAAATCACTCATGACCGCCACGGTGCGATCAACGATAAATGGCAGTGTCAGACCCACAGGACCCAGTGAGCCAGGACCGGCACCAATCAGCGCACGGATTTCTTCTTCCGTCGCCATCTCAAGAGGTGCTGCTACTTGAGGAAGGTTTTCTGCTTTCACTTCGTTGAGTTCGTGATCGCCACGGATGATCAGAGCGATGATGTCCGCGTCTACTTCATCAGATGCTTTAACGAATAGAGTTTTAACTGTCTTCTCGATCGGCAGATCAAATTGCTCTACTAGTTCAGCGATGGTTTTCGCGTTAGGCGTATCGACCAGCGTCATCTCTTGTGTTGGTGCCACTGCCGCATTGGCAGGGGCTAATGCTTCGGCTTTCTCAATGTTGGCTGCGTAGTCTGATTCTGTAGAGAAGGCAATCAGATCTTCACCGCTTTCTGCCAGGACATGAAACTCCTGTGAGCCGCTACCACCGATTGCGCCGCTGTCTGCCAGTACCGGACGGTAATCCAGGCCCATGCGGTCAAACGCGTTGCAGTAGGCGTCGTGCATCGCGTCGTAGGACTTCTGCAGGCCGTCTTTATCGATGTCGAAGCTGTAGGCATCCATCATCGAGAATTCACGTGCGCGCATCACACCAAAGCGAGGACGGCGTTCGTCACGGAATTTCGTCTGGATCTGGTACAGGTTCAAAGGCAGTTGTTTGTAAGAGCTGACTTCGTTACGTACCAGGCTGGTGATCACTTCTTCAGCGGTCGGGCTCAGTACAAACGGACGAACATGGCGGTCAGTAAAGCGAAGCAGTTCCGGTCCCATCTTTTCGCTGCGACCTGTCTCTTCCCAAAGTTCAAACGGTTGAACCACGGGCATCAGAGTTTCGATTGCACCCGCGTTGTCGATTTCTTGACGAACGATGTTTTCGACTTTACGCAGCACGCGCAGACCGGTAGGCAGCCAGGTGTACAAACCTGAAGCCAGCTTACGGATCATACCCGCACGTAGCATGAGCTGGTGGCTCACGACTTCTGCGTCGTTTGGAGTCTCCTTCAGAGTAGAAAGAAGATAGTTACTGGTACGCATTAAATTTATCCGTTTATCAAAGTTAGATACTCAAGCCTGAATGGGCAGGAGTATGGACGTCCCACGAAGAGAAATTTGTAAGCCGCCTATAATATCAGCCTATTGGCTTTGTCAAAAGCTTTCAATCGCGGTAACTGTTACTAAGTTAGCGCTTACTGAGAATTTTACGTTCAGATCGAACAAATTTACCGCATATTCTTTGCTGTCGGTGCGATTTTTTTTATACGCCGGGCGTGGATCCTGAGCCAGAACTTGTTCAATGACCAGGCGCTTTTGTGCGGCGTCATTCTGCTGCGTGAGGCTGTGTTCGGCCGAGGGCGAAAAGATCACCGTGGCACATTGTGGCGCCTCATCAGCATAACCGCCATGCGCATCTGAAATGGCATCGGAGTAGGGGATGTAAGGTTTGATGTCGACGATGGGGGTGCCATCGACCAGATCAACGCTGCCAAGTTGCAGGTAAACCTGATCACCCTGACGCGTGATGCCGCGCAGTTTCACCGCCGACATGCCGATGCTATTGGGACGAAATGTCGAGCGTGACGCAAACACGCCCACTCGTTCGTTGCCTCCCAGACGCGGAGGGCGGACCGTGGGCTTCCAGCCTGCGTCAAGGTTTTGGTCAAACAGGAACAGTAGCCAGATATGGCTGAACTGCTCAATTCCCCGAACCGATTCAGGGCAGTTTGCTTCCCCCAACAGCCTGATCTGGGCGGAGGCGGCTGGTACCAGACGGGGTTGTCGTGGCACGGCAAATTTTTCTTTATATGGGCTTTCGATGACGCCTATTGGATCAATTGAATACATTTCCACGCTCATTGCGGCTTACTGGCGCACAAAAATACCATAAATTTTGCTTGCAATTGTTGTTGATAATGATTATTAATTGTTTTGTTATAACATAACAATTTGGTTTTTATGATCAGGAGAGAAAGATGCAAGCAGGCATTCATCCGCAATATCGAAAAGTGATCTTCCACGACACCAGCGTGGATCACTACTTTATCGTCGGTTCCACGTTGCAGACTGACCGGACGATTGAATGGAGTGATGGCAAAACGTACCCATATTTTACATTGGACGTGTCGTCAGAATCGCATCCGTTTTACACCGGTAAACAACGCGTGATTCAAAAAGAGGGGCGTGTAGCCAACTTCAACCGCCGATTTGCTCAATTTAGCGCTAATGGGGAAGAAAAATGAAAGTCGTCAAATCGTTACGTAGTGCCAAGCAACGCCACCCGGATTGTCAGGTGGTGAAACGTCGTGGCCGGTTGTTTGTTATCTGTAAATCTAACCCGAGATTCAAAGCCGTACAGAAGTAAAAATCTATTAATATGATTGATAGTTAACGATGACTGATAATTCTAATTCATGTTAATTGCATGGGTTAAAATGCTATTTATTTGTGCTTTTGTCGTTATAAAGTGTGGCATTAGTTACAGAATGTAACATTTTGGATTTCATTTTAACCTCCTTGTCGAGTACCCTGCGCAGGCTTTGTTGACAGTCTTGTCACATATGCGCAGGAATCACTACAAGGAGGGAACAGATGAGTTCATCTGCTTCAATTAATCAAAATGCACCGAAGAAATCGCTCTTTACGCGCTTTCTTGACTCGGTGGAATATTTGGGGAACCTGTTGCCCCACCCAATCACACTTTTCGCTATTTTCTGTGTTGCTATCCTGATTTCATCTGGGATCGCCGGCTATTTTGACGTGGCAGTCGCGGATCCGCGTCCAGAAGGTGCAGCGGGACGTGCGGCAGACGGTATGATCCGCGTTGTCAGCCTGCTGAATGCAGAAGGGCTGGAGCTGATCGTCACCAGTCTGGTGAAGAATTTTGTTGGCTTTGCGCCGCTTGGTACCGTGCTGGTTGCCATGCTCGGGGTTGCGATTGCTGAATACTCAGGTCTGTTATCGGCGGCGATGCGTGGTTTGGTAATGGGGGCGTCCAAACGCATGGTGACTGTGACGGTTGTGTTTGCTGGCATTGTCTCCAACACGGCGTCTGAATTGGGTTACGTTGTTCTTATTCCGTTAGCAGCGATGCTGTTCCACTCTTTAGGACGTCACCCTCTAGCGGGTCTTGCCGCTGCATTTGCTGGTGTATCCGGCGGTTATTCAGCCAACCTGCTGATTGGTACGGTCGACCCTCTGTTGTCTGGTATTACTGAAACGGCAGCGCAGATGATCGATCCGAATTACACCGTGGGTCCGGAAGTAAACTGGTACTTCATGTTTGTATCGACGTTCTTCATCGCTGGCATGGGCGCTTTCGTGACTGAAAAAATCGTTGAGCCAAAACTGGGTAAATACAGTGACGAAGAGGCATCAGAAGATCTGTCTCAGGATACCATGGGGAAACTGACCGACGTTGAGAAGAAAGGCCTGAAAATGGCGGGCGTCGCTGTTGTTCTGGTGTCTGCTCTTCTGGCCTGGACCATTGTGCCGGCAGACGGCATTTTGCGCTCTGATGCGGGTACGGTCGCAGGATCGCCATTCCTGAAGAGCATCGTGGCGTTCATCTTTGTGTTCTTTGCGATTCCGGGCTTTGTGTACGGTAAAGTCGTTGGTACGATGAAAACTGATCGCGATGTGATCAATGCGATGTCTAAGTCGATGTCGTCAATGGGAATGTACATCGTGCTGGTTTTCTTTGCGGCTCAATTTGTGGCGTTCTTCAAGTGGACAAACTTTGGTCAGGTCTTCGCGGTTGCGGGGGCAGATTTTCTGCAAAGCATCGGTCTGACTGGCCCAATGCTGTTCTTCGCCTTCATTCTGATGTGTGGTTTTATCAATCTGATGATTGGTTCGGCGTCAGCGCAGTGGGCGGTGACCGCTCCTATCTTCGTTCCAATGCTGATGCTGGTTGGCTATGCACCGGAAACCATTCAGGCTGCGTACCGGATCGGGGATTCCACCACCAACATCATCACGCCAATGATGAGTTACTTTGGTCTGATTCTGGCGGTGGCAACTCGCTACATGAAGAATCTCGGAATCGGTACTTTGATCGCGACCATGCTGCCTTACTCACTGTGCTTTATTGTCGGCTGGAGCGTACTGTTCTATCTGTGGGTATTTGTGTTCGGTTTGCCAGTTGGTCCTGGTGCGGCGACATACTACACGCCATAATCGTTCATAGTTCGATAAAAAACCTGCGCTCTGCGCAGGTTTTTTGTTTATCGGTGTTTGGCCAGTATTCGGTCGAGGTGGTTGGCGAATTCGCGGCGCTCAGTTTGAGACAGCGCGGCCGGGCCTCCGGTTTGGATACCGCTGGCACGCATGGTGTCCATAAAATCGCGAATGTTCAGCCGCGCTTTGATGGTGTCTTTGGTGTACAACTCTCCCCGGGGGCTCAGCGCCAGCGCCCCTTTGCTGATCGCTTCGTCGGCCAGTGGAATATCGGCGGTGATCACCAGGTCGCCGCTGCTCAGACGGCGCACAATTTCGTTATCGGCCACATCAAAGCCACTGGATACTTGCAGCGCGCGGATGTTGTCGCGTCTGGGAACCGGGACCAAATGGTTGGCAACAAATGTACACTCTACGCCGGTGCGCTCTGCGGCGCGGAACAGTGTGTCACGAGTCACTTTCGGACACGCGTCGGCATCAACCCAAATCTGCATTACAGTTTCTCCGCCAACTTAGCTTCCAGCGTCTCCAGACGACGTGTCAGCTCCTTAATCTGTTGCTCCAGGTGCGCGATCTTGTCTTGAGGTGGGGCACTGTCAGCGGCGATTTCGACTTTCGGTACACGTTGAGCGTGTTTCCAGCTACGAATGGTGGCAATCAGGGCTGGCATTGGCACAGGCGTTTTCAGCCGAGCTTTGACCAGCGCCACTGTTGGCTCTTTGCCTTGATTGTGCAGCGATTGCAGCACCGCTTCCAGCTCTTGGGTGATGTTTTGAGTGAGCATCATTTCTTCCTCTGATACAACTTTCGTCCATCATACTGGCAAAGGCCAATCTAGGCGAATAGCAAATCCGGTAGCTGTGTGTAAGAGATCTCTCACACACGGTGTGAGAGAAGGCGATATTATAGTGGTTGAAATGGCCTTATTTCTATCTAACTCATTATTTTTAAATGCCTTTCTCTTATTGTAATCCTTTTCATTAAAAAAACTTGTTGTACGGTGGATTGTTTAAATCGGCAGAAAGCGTAAATTTACAGGTGTCGGAAGGATACTGACACGGAACAGGAAATCGCCACGGATTTGGCCATCTTCAGGAAGAAGAGTTGATGATTCAGGATGGGGCATCAGCAGGAAGCGAAGGACTTTGTACGGACACAACAACTGACAGGATGTGAGTTGCAACGGAATGACAAAGGACAGCGTTAGGATAACGCAGGGACACCGCTCACGGAACAAGTGATGAGAGCTAACCAGGACAGTTAGCGTTCAGGATGAATAGGACACCGCCAGGAAGGCGAAGTAAGGAACGCTGAAGGATTCAGCCACTATTAAGGAAGATGCAAGGAGCATCATTAGTAGCCGGATTGCTGCGAGTTAAGACTATAGCCCTGATACGCAAGTATCAGGGCTTTTCTTTGATTGTTCACACAATTAATAAAAAATATAATAAGATCAAATAAATATAAATCCAGATCAATAAACGTCACTTCCGGTTGGTTTAATTTTTCGGCTTTCTCAGTGCATCTGTTTGCACGGGATTTGTTTGCTGTTATCAAGGATTAGATGTGACTATAGCCACACGAAGAACTTTGCTTCTTCCTTATAATGAGTCGTTACAGTCAGAATTTCTGATGCTCAATTGCTGCGCGAAAAATCGGGCGGAAATGAATGGTCCGCATACGGTCGCGTCTGCCAAACAGTTGTTTCAAAAGGTGCTTCATGATCCCAACTTGTACAGTATGGCGGTGTTGGACAACACCACACGCGAGTACATTGGTCACGTCTTTATTAGCAACCTGGACGGGGTGCCGGAGCTGGGTTTTATTTTCGATAAGCTGTATTGGGGGAAAGGCTTAGCCAGTGAAGCGTTGAAAGCGTTTTTCCCCAAAGCACTGCGTGAACGGCAGATTGAAAAGGTGATTGCCTCGGTCAATCTTCACCATGCGCCTTGTTTGAGGCTGCTACAGAAGCTGGGGTTCGTCATCCGAGAGGAAAAACAGGATGGATTTGGCCCTTATTATGAGCTCGAATTTACATCCGATGCGGTGGTAGATGAAAGTTCACTGGTCTGAAACCTACCATGGTCAGTTGGCCCTGGTAACAATCATCGCCCAGTGACGAAAACTCAAACAGATACACCGTATGCCAACGCCAGACTCCGCCTGGCGTTTTTAGTTTGTGGGCACCAAATGCGACACTCAGCAGTTGCAGATCGAGTTGTTCACACTTTCTGACGATCGCAGCTTTTGCCAGTTCGGCCTGGCGGCGTTGTTGCCAGAACAGAAAACACAGTAGCGTCAGGCCAAGTATCGCCAGTAAGTTGTGAATCATTTTACGCCTTCGTCGACTGTTGCAGATTAAATAGCGCCTGGGCCAGTTCCTGTGATGGACTGGCGTGGAGCAGCGGCAGTAATACCATCCGCAGTTCAGGGATCATGACCAGGTCAGCAAACAGCTGGTTGAACAGGGCTTGGTTGCCGGTCTGAGCCAGCCTGAGCAGAAAACGCTCTGCTGTGCCTGCATCCGCCAGCCAGTGCCAGGCTCGTCCGGCGATGCCAATCAGAATTTCCTGATGGCTCAGACGCGGACTGCTCAGTACTGCGTCAAGAACCGGCGCAGACAAAGTGCGATCGGCACCATTAAGAGCGCGCACCAGGGCGGATAACAGGAAGAGGTCTGGATCACTACTGTTGATTTGCGCCAGTGCCATTTCCTGCAGGCGCAAAGCCAGTTTTTCGGGTACCGGGCCATGTTCGAGCGCACCCAGCAAGGCATAGAGCGGTTCATTTGGTAACTGTGTGAGCGCTTTACGTATTAACACCCCGTTTTGTTGCTGCTCAAGGCGAGCGCACAGATCGGTGATGCCCTGTAGGCCAACCGTCTGCCATTTTTCCCACCCCATTGCACCACTGAAATAGTGCTGTGCGTGTTCATAATACTGGCTGGTCGGCAAATCGAGCTGCGCACGCAGTTGGCTGTGAAACACCGCCATCTTGTCTTCAGAAGGCTTAAAAGTGTATGGATTGTTGGTCAGTTTCTGTTGTTGCTCTTCGCTCATTTCCTGGCTCAGACGCGTGCCCATCGCTTCTATGACGTATTTGAGGAAGTTGCCAATCTCGGCTTGATTGAGTAGCCCACGCTCATCCAATTCGAATTTAAGAAACCAGATCCACGGTTGCTTCTCTGTATTCCAATACGCAATCGCCAGATGGGCTTTACGCTGGAGTGGGTACGGATAAGGATGCTGGCCCTGTTCGACACTGGTAAACAGTTTTGGGGCAATCGGGGTGATCCGACGGCCGAGGTCAAAAATCTTATACTGACAGCCGCTGTTTTCCAGCAATTGAGTCAGGGTATGAATGGTGTCCATGAATCGGTACTTCCTGAGAAACTTTCCCTAATAGATGGTATCCTGTCGGCCATTTTCAAGGTCAATTACCGAAATAATGCGGTAAAGGGTGCAATAACCTTCTTTATGTCACGAACTCTACAACTTCACTGCGTACTGCAACAACTCGAAGCAGAATTACGCCGCTGTCAGTTATGGCAGTCTCAGCCGCCGTCGGCTCAGGCTCTGACCAGTCAAGAGCCGTTTGCTATTGATACGCTGGCACCTCATGAATGGCTGCAATGGGTGTTTATGCCACGCATGCTGGCCCTTATCGAGGCTGAAGCGCCATTACCACGGGGATTCGCGCTGACGCCTTATTTTGAAGAGGTGTGGAAAGACACGCCTTCGCATCAACCTTTGCTGGTGCTGGTGATGGACATCGATCGGGTGTGTGCGTGATGTTGGAGATTATTTATCAGGACGAGCATCTGGTGGCGGTCAACAAACCTGCGGGTATGCTGGTTCATCGCAGTTGGCTGGACAAACACGAAACCCAGTTCGTAATGCAGACTCTGCGAGATCAGTTAGGTCAGCATGTCTTTCCGTTGCACCGCCTTGATCGGCCAACGTCGGGCGTGTTGGTGTTTGCGCTGTCGAGTGAAGTGGCCGCTAAGATGATGCCAATGTTTGCCAACCATGAAATGGAGAAAACGTATCATGCGGTGGTGCGTGGCTGGATAGAGCAGGGGGATGTACTGGATTACCCGCTGAAAGTGGAGCTCGATAAGATTGCTGACAAATTTGCCCGTGAGGACAAAGAAGCTCAACCGGCGGTCACGGCGTATCAACCGCTGGATAAAGTTGAAGTGCCTTATTCAACCGGACGTTTTCCAACCAGTCGCTATTGTTTGCTGGAGATGAAACCGACGACTGGCCGAAAACATCAGCTTCGGCGACACATGCATCATCTTAGCCACCCCATCATTGGCGATACCACGCACGGTGATGGCAAGCACAACCGTTTGTTTCGTGAGCACTACGATTGCCATCGTTTGCTGTTACATGCGTCGAAGCTGCGCTTCATGCATCCTTTCCGTGGTGAGGTGCTGATTTTGCGCGCCGGGTTCGATGACGTCTGGCAGAGGCTGTTTCGCGAATTTGACTGGCCGCAGCCAAAGCGCTGAACCTCATCCAGTAAAAAGCCCTCTTGCGAGGGCTTAATGTTTTATATATCCAGATAAGTCTGAATGGCTTGCTCTATGCCCGCGGCATCCAGCCCCAGCTCAGCATGCAGTTCTTCCTGCGTGCCCTGGGCGATGAATTTGTCCGGCAAGCCCAGGTTAAGTACTGGTTTAAGGCGTTTTTCCTGCATCAGAAACTCCAGTACACCGGCTCCCGCGCCACCGGCAATGGCATTTTCTTCCAAGGTCACCAGAACGTCGTGGTCTGTCGCAAGTTGGCGAATCAGCGCTTCATCCAGAGGTTTCACAAAACGCATGTCTGCGACAGTGGCGTTGAGCGCTTCGGCGGCTTGCAGTGCGTTGGGCATTAACGCACCGAAGTTAAGGATGGCCACTTTCTCACCCTGGCGTACTATGCGGCCTTTGCCGATTTCTAGTGCGGTGAACTCTGGATTGATATCGGCGCCGATGCCACTGCCACGCGGATAGCGCACCGCGCTTGGTCCTTGATGTTGATGGCCGGTATACAGCATTTGGCGGCATTCGTTTTCATCACTTGGTGCCATAATGACCATGTTTGGAATGCAGCGCATGTAACTGAGATCGAACGCTCCCTGGTGCGTTTGGCCGTCTGCGCCAACCAGACCGGCGCGGTCGATGGCAAACATGACTGGCAAGTTCATGATCGCGACATCGTGAATCAACTGGTCGTAGCCACGCTGCAGGAAGGTAGAGTAGATCGCCACAATCGGATGATTACCGGCGATCGCCATGCCTGTCGCTAATGTGACGGCATGTTGCTCCGCAATGGCGACATCAAAGTATTGCTCCGGATATTCTTTGGAGAACCGAACCATACCAGAGCCTTCGCGCATGGCGGGGGTGATCGCCATCAGCTTTGGATCCTGAGCGGCCATATCACACAAGAAATCGCCGAAAATGTTTGAGTAACTAGGTTTGCCACCTTTACTTTTCGGCAGGCAGTCGTGACTTGGATCGAATTTAGGCACGGCGTGGTAGCCAATGGGATCTTTTTCTGCCTGCTCATAGCCTTTGCCTTTCTTGGTCATGATATGCAGGAACTGCGGACCTTTCAGCTCGCGCATGTTCCGGAGTGTTTTGACCAGTTCCAGCACATCGTGGCCGTCGACCGGACCGATGTAGTTAAACCCCAATTCTTCGAACAGCGTACCCGGCACGACCATGCCTTTAAGGTGCTCTTCGGTGCGACGCACCAGTTCTTTGATCGGTGGTACCCCAGACAGCACTTTCTTACCGCCTTCACGGATAGAGGTGTACAGACTGCCAGACAGCAGTTGAGCCAGATGGTTGTTGAGTGCCCCAACATTCTCTGAAATCGACATTTCGTTGTCGTTGAGGATCACCAGCATGTCCGGGTGGACATCACCGGCGTGGTTCATGGCTTCAAACGCCATTCCTGCGGTGATGGCGCCGTCGCCAATCACACTGACGGTTTTGCGATCTTTGCCTTCTTTGCCGGCACTGATGGCCATACCAAGGGCGGCACTGATCGAGGTTGAGGAGTGACCGACCGATAAGGTGTCGTATTCACTTTCTCCACGCCACGGAAACGGGTGCAGGCCGTCTTTCTGGCGGATCGTCGGCATACGGTCACGACGTCCGGTTAAAATCTTATGCGGATAAGCCTGATGACCTACGTCCCAGATCAATTGATCAAATGGGGTTTGATAGACATAGTGCAGGGCGACGGTCAGTTCGACGGTGCCCAGACCTGAAGCCAGATGTCCGCTCGACTGGCTGACCGAGTTGAGCAGATAGGTACGTAATTCTTCACACAGCTTCGGCAGCGTATCTTTCGGCAGACTGCGCAGTTCATCTGGCGTATTTGCCAGGGCCAGTGTGGGATACTTTGAAATATCAAGAGTCATTATAAATGCGCGCTTATAGTGTTAATTTTTGCGCTCGATGACGTATCGGGCGAACTCTTCGAGTAACTCTGTATTGTAAGGGATTGCTTCCAAAGCCGCGAGGGCTTCCTCTAACAGAGCATGAGCTTTATTTATAGCACCTTCCAGCCCCAGCAGCGCGGGGTAGGTGCTCTTATTGAGTTGTTGATCAGAACCCTGGGGTTTTCCCAGCGTTGCGGTGTCACTGATGATGTCTAAAATGTCGTCCTGCACCTGAAAAGCCAGACCAACAGCATCGGCGTAGCTGTCCAACTGCGGCAACACGGCCAGGCCTTTAGGGCCAGCCGCTAACGCGCCAAGACGGATTGCACACTTCATCAGGGCTCCGGTCTTGTTGCGGTGAATGGCTTCCAGCTCTTCCAGCCCGACCTGACGGTTTTCGGCCGCCAAATCCAGCGCTTGGCCGAGGCACATGCCATTGGCACCGGATGCCTGAGCCAGCGCCTGCACCATGGCAATGCGGTTGCTTTCGGCGCGCGAGGCGATCGGACCTTCAGCCAGAATGGAAAACGCCAGTGTTTGCAGGGCATCGCCAGTCAGAATGGCGGTCGCTTCATCGAATTTAATGTGGCAAGTGGGATGGCCGCGACGCAGCTCGTCATCGTCCATGGCTGGCAGATCATCGTGGATCAGGGAATAGGCGTGGATACATTCGACCGCACTGGCGGGCGTGTCCAGATCGTGCGGCTCACAGCCAAGCATTTGGCCGGTCGCATAAACCAAAAATGGGCGCGCACGTTTGCCGCCCAAGGTTAAACCGTAGCGCATGGCTTCGATCAGTGGTTGCTCCTGATGAGGTAACTGATCCAGCCACGCATTCAGTTGTTGATTGTTTCTTTCCTGATAGGCTGTTAGCGCCTCAATCATAGCGTGCTCTTCTTAAATCAATCTTATGTCTGGCTGCAGGGTTATTCTGCCGGGATGTCAAATTCGCTCAGAGGCGCCTGGTCATCATTGCTGAGAAGAATGCTGACGCGTTGCTCAGCTTCCGTCAGTTTGGTTTGACCCGCGCGAGCCAGGGCAATGCCGCGCTCAAATTTTTTCAGCGCTTCATCCAGCGCAAGATCGCCGTTTTCCAGTTGCTCAACCAGCGTGTCGAGCTCCTCGATGGTTGCCTCAAAGGACATGTTTTCAGGTTTCTTGCTTGCCATAGTTTTTTTCGCTTGAGAAGGATGGACGAAAGTTACCTTAGGGCGTGGGGATGGTCAAATTTAACCGGGTAAATTTGTCACAAAAGTTGAATTCCCGCGCCGATTTGGACAAATCCTAACAAGAGCTGTGAGCTGGATTCGGGATGCAGGTTTTAAACTGGAAAAGTCACGCAGAAAATCGTTTATTTAACTCTGAGAGAGAAAATAGTTAAAGATCTCATCTTATTGCCGATAAAATGAGTAATCTCGGAATTTCACCTGCCAGCCCGGTTATCTGCCGGCTGTTTCTGACTGGCAGGATATACTGCATGAGGAGTGCTTTGTGGATTTAGCTACGCTGATTGGACTGCTGGGTGGCTTGGCGTTCGTGGTCATGGCCATGGTGCTGGGCGGCAGTATCATGATGTTCGTCGATATTACTTCGATCCTGATCGTGGTGGGTGGTTCCACATTTGTAGTATTGATGAAATTCACGCTGGGACAGTTTTTTTCTGCGGCCAAAATTGCTGGTAAAGCATTTGCGTTCAAAGCGGACCAACCGGAAGAGCTGATTGCCAAAGTTGTTGAAATGGCAGACGCAGCGCGTAAAGGGGGATTTCTGGCGCTCGAAGAGATGGAGATCAGTAACAGCTTCATGCAAAAAGGGATCGATTTGCTGGTGGACGGCCACGATGCTGATGTGGTCCGGGCCGCATTGCAAAAAGACATCGCCTTGACTGACGAACGTCATGAACAGGGCTCCGGTGTGTTTAAAGCGTTTGGTGATGTAGCACCGGCGATGGGAATGATTGGTACGCTGATCGGTCTGGTGGCGATGTTGTCGAACATGGATGACCCGAAAGCGATCGGTCCGGCGATGGCGGTGGCCTTGTTGACAACGTTGTACGGTGCGATTCTGGCGAACATGATTTTCTTCCCGATTGCCGACAAACTGTCGCTGCGTCGTGAACAGGAGAAACTTAACCGTCGCCTGATCATGGATGGCGTACTGGCGATTCAGGATGGCCAGAATCCACGGGTAATAGACAGTTATCTGAAAAATTACCTCAACGAAGGCAAACGCAATCTCGATATCGACAACGAGTAACAGGATCTGTCTATGGAAGAGCAAAAATGTAAATGTCCGCCTCCCGGCTTGCCGCCGTGGATGGGGACGTTTGCCGACCTGATGGCTCTGTTGATGTGTTTCTTTGTACTGTTGCTGTCGTTTTCTGAAATGGATGTACTCAAGTTCAAACAGATTGCCGGTTCCATGAAGTTTGCCTTCGGGGTACAAAACCGCCTTGAGGTCAAAGACATCCCGAAAGGCACCAGCATCATTGCTCAGGAGTTCCGTCCGGGGCGTCCTGAACCGACACCCATTGATGTCATCATGCAGCAGACGATTGATATCACTCAGCAAACCCTGGATTTCCATGAAGGGGAGTCGGATCGTGCTGGTGGTACTCAGCGCGATAAAGGAAAACTGACGGGGGGGAAATCGCCTGAGTCATCGACCAAAGACAACCAGAACGCTGAGTCGGAAATGGAACAGCAGCAGTCTGAAGCCATGGCCGAAGAACTGGAAACGTTGGAAGAAAGCATCAAGAAAGCGCTCGAGCGAGAAATCGATCAGGGCGCGGTTGAAGTGGAAAACCTCGGCCAGCAGTTGGTGATTCGTATTCGGGAAAAAGGCGCGTTTCCGGAAGGGTCTGCGTTCCTTCAGCCAAAATTCCGGCCTCTGATCCGTCAGGTGGCGGAATTGGTTAAAGACGTCCCGGGTATCGTGCGTATCTCTGGTCACACCGATAATCAGCCGATTGATTCGGAGTTGTATCGCTCTAACTGGGATCTGTCGTCACAGCGTGCGGTGTCGGTTGCTCAGGAGATGGAAAAAGTGCACGGCTTCCCGCATCAACGTTTGCGTGTACGCGGAATGGCGGACACTCAGCCGCTCGGGCCGAACGATACCGAGGCGCAGCGTGCGAGAAACCGGCGGGTGGAAATCAGCATCATGCAGGGGGAGCCTATGTTCAGTGATGAGATCCCCACGATCAGATAACGCAAGGTCAACACCGCAAAAAGACGAGCGCCACGCTCGTCTTTTTTGTGTCTGAGAACGCCTGATATTGGCTGGTGGAACGGAGTACAGCTTAGCCGTGGATTGATGGCAGCCTGACAGATAATTCCGGTCGGCGCTCGCATCTTCTGGACGGTGGGTATATAATCTCGCGCCTTTATAAAGTTGCACAAAGCTGTACTAGGCTTACAGGTACAGTTGGTGCGTCGTTGATGATTGCGAACTAAAGCTGCGAACAGAATTATGAAATTTATTGTAAAGCCCCATCCAGAGATTTTTGTTAAAAGCGAATCGGTGCGTAAGCGCTTCACAAAGATTCTAGAATGCAACATTCGCAACATCGTTAAGGCGCGCACTGAGTCGGTTGCGGTATTCAACCGTCGTGACCACATTGAAGTGACCGCCGAGAGCTCTCAGTACCATGCGGAAGTGCTGGAGATCCTGACGCACACGCCGGGCATCCACCATGTTCTGGAAGTGCAGCAATCCGATTTTACCGATTTGCATGACATCTATGAGCAGGTGTTGGCGCTGAGTCGTCCACTGATCGAAGGTAAGACGTTCGTGGTGCGGGCGAAGCGTCGTGGTAAGCACGACTTCACCTCCATCGAGCTTGAGCGCTATGTTGGCGGTGGCCTCAACCAGGCAGTAGAAAGTGCCAGTGTCAAACTGCACAATCCAGATGTGACGGTGAAAGTGGAAGTCGCTGGCGACAAGCTGAACCAGGTACTGGCACGGCACAAAGGCCTGGGTGGTTTCCCGCTGGGGACTCAGGAAGATGTGCTGAGCCTGATTTCGGGCGGTTTCGACTCTGGTGTTTCCAGTTACCTGCACATCAAGCGTGGCTCTAAAGTACACTACTGTTTCTTCAACCTTGGCGGACCGGCGCACGAGATTGGCGTGAAGCAGGTGTCTCATTACTTGTGGAACAAGTACGGCTCATCGGCCAAAGTGCGTTTCATCTCGGTCGATTTTGAACCCGTCGTTGCTGAAATTCTGGAAAAAGTGGATGACGGCCAGATGGGGGTTATCCTCAAACGAATGTTTATGCGGGCGGCTGGCATGATTGCGGAGAAATTCGGCATTCAGGCTCTGGTTACCGGTGAAGCGCTGGGACAGGTATCGAGTCAGACGCTGACCAACTTGCGCCATATTGATGGGGTGACGGATTCTCTGATCCTACGTCCGCTGATCAACTGGGACAAAGAAGACATCATTAATCTGGCCCGTAATATCGGCACTGAAGATTTTGCTAAGACGATGCCCGAGTATTGTGGGGTGATTTCGAAGAAACCGACGGTGAAAGCGGTGAAAGCGAAACTGGAAGCGGAAGAAGAGAAATTTGACTTCGGTATTCTGGAGCAGGTTGTGCGTGATGCCCGTCAGATGGACATTCGCGATATCGCCAAAGAATCAGAGCAGGCGGCACCGGAAGTCGAGCAGGTTCAGGCGGTCGAAGAGCATGCCATCGTGCTGGATATCCGTAGCCCGGATGAAGAAGACGATAACCCACTGGAAATCAGTGGTGTTGAAGTGAAACACCTACCGTTTTACAAGCTGGGTACTCAGTTTGGCGATTTGGATCAGTCCAAAACTTATCTGCTGTACTGTGATCGCGGCGTGATGAGTCGTCTTCAGGCGTTGTACCTGCAAGAGCAAGGGTTTAGTAATGTGAAAGTGTACCGCCCTTAATCTGCATCATTAAATGATGAAAAAGCGCAAATCGTTGATTCGGTTTGCGCTTTTTTTGTGTCACACTTATCCCGCTCCGATTGTCTGCTGCCAAGATGCAAATTCGAGGGATAAAAAAACACCGCCATAAGGCGGTGCTAAAAAATTTGACAGACAGGTCAAAAAATAAATACAGGAAGTATATGTTTTGCCTCTGGGATAAGTGAGACAAAACAATGGTAGAAACCTACCTAACTCGAAAAACGAGTTTGCAAACACAACATCGCAACAACTAAGCCAATTGATTCCAAAGAGAATCAAGCCGTTCAGGCTAGCGTTGCGGGGTGAAATATAGAATTTCTCTGGCCGGGAGACAATGGACAAATTATAATGTTTCAGATTAAAAAAACTAATCCAAACTATAGAGTTTACCCATGTCCAGAAGATTGCCACCTCTCAACTCGCTGAAAGTGTTCGAAGCGGCTGCTCGTCACCTCAGTTTTACTCGTGCTGCGGAGGAGTTATTCGTAACTCAGGCTGCCGTTAGTCATCAAATCAAAGCGTTAGAAGAATTCCTTGGCCTAAAGCTGTTTCGTCGTCGCAACCGTTCGTTGCTGTTGACGGAAGAGGGACAGAGCTATTTTCTCGACATCAAAGATATTTTTACTTCACTGGCAGAAGCCACAGATAAAGTACTGGAACGCAGTGAGAAGGGGGCTCTGACCATCAGCCTGCCGCCAAGTTTTGCGATTCAGTGGCTGGTGCCGCGTCTGGCTGATTTTAATCAACAGGAGCCGGACATCGACGTGCGGATCAAAGCGGTAGACATGGATGAAGGCTCATTGACGGACGACGTCGACGTGGCGATTTACTATGGCCGGGGCAACTGGCCGGGGTTGCGTGCCGACAAATTGTATCAGGAATACCTGATCCCACTGTGTTCGCCATCCCTGTTGCTCGGCAGTAAACCATTAGAATCACTAAGTGATCTCAGCAAGCATACCTTACTGCATGATACGTCACGTAAAGACTGGAAACAGTTTGCCAAACAGAACGGGCTAGACAGCGTGAATGTGAATCACGGTCCGATATTCAGCCACTCGACTATGGTGCTTCAAGCGGCGGCTCACGGTCAGGGCGTGGCGCTGGGCAACAACGTGCTGGCTCAGCCGGAGCTGGAAGCCGGTCGTTTGATCGCGCCGTTTGATGAAGTACTGGTGACCAAAAATGCGTTTTATGTGGTCTGTCATGAGAAACAGGCGGACATGGGACGCATTGCCACCTTCCGTGACTGGATGCTCGCCAAAGCACAGAACGAACAAGAGGAATTGCTGGATGACTGACACACGCATTAACGGCTTGCCGCAGCAGCCGCGGTTTATTTTTGCTCATGGTGCGGGGGCAGATATGGATCATGCTTTTATGGAGCAGGTGGCAGAGGGGGTGGCTGAGCAGGGAATTCGGGTGATCCGCTTTAATTTCCCATACATGGTAAAGCGGGCCGAAGATGGCAAAAAGCGTCCGCCGGATCGTGCGCCTAAGCTTCTGGATGCGTTTCGTCAGGTCATCAGCGAGCAGGCACAGGGACAGCCCGTAGTGATTGGTGGTAAGTCAATGGGAGGGCGAATGGCCAGTCTGTTGGCTGAGGAAGCGCTGGTGGCGGGAGTCGCTTGTCTGGGCTACCCTTTTCATCCTCCGGGCAAGCCGGAAAAATACAAAGGAGAGCACCTGGCCTCACTCAGCAAACCGTGTCTGATTTTGCAAGGCGAGCGCGATACCTTTGGTCAGCGGGAGGAACTGAGCGAATTCAGTTTGTCTGATTCTGTGCGTGTCACCTTTCTGCCAGATGGCGATCACAGCTTTAAACCACGCAAGCGCTCCGGTTTTACAGAAAGTGACAATATTGCAGCAGCAGTGGCGGCGCTGAGTCAGTTTATTTTGGAGGTGTATGATGCGCAGTAAGTGGTTACTCACGGTAGGCGGTGTCTTGGCCGGCATTGCCGTTGGCTTAGGCGCTCTGGCAGCGCATGGACTGAAGACCGTCTTGTCTCCTTATCTGGTTGGTGTATTTGAGACCGGTGTTCAGTATCAGTTTCTTCATGCCGTAGCGGTGCTTGTTTGTGCGCTGCTGCTGATGCTGTCACTGAGCGACAAAGCACAAAAATATTTTTTTGCGGCGGCGATTTGCTTTATCATCGGCATCTTTTGTTTCAGCGGCAGTCTCTATGCACTGGCCCTGACTGGCATTAAGTGGTTTGGTCCGGTGACCCCTCTGGGTGGCGTGACGTTTATGCTAGGCTGGGGGCTGTTCGTTTACGCAGCACTACAGATCAAAGAGGACAACAAGTGAAACATCTGATGCTTTATTGCCGCGCAGGCTTTGAAAAAGAGTGCGCCGGTGAAATCCAGGATAAAGCGACGCGGCTGGAAGTGTTCGGTTTTCCGCGTGTACAGCCTCATTCCGGTTATGTGCTGTTTGAATGCTATCAGGACGGGGATGCCGATAAACTGGCGAAGTTGATTGACTTCAAAACGCTGATTTTTGCCCGCCAGATGTTTGCCGTGGTGGCACAATTTGAAGCGCTGCCGAGTGAGGATCGCATTTCGCCGATCCTCGACACCCTGGCTGACATCGATGGTTTACCACGCTGTGGTGAATTGAGAATTGAAACGCCGGACACCAACGAAGCCAAAGAGCTACTCAAGTTTTGTCGTAAATTTACGGTGCCTATGCGTCAGGCGCTGCGCGGTAAAGGGATTCTGTTGAACAAAGAGAATCCGAAAAAGCCGGTGCTGCACATCTGTTTTGTGGCTCCGGGTCACTGCTATGTTGGCTATTCGGTCACTGACAATAATTCTCCGTTCTTTATGGGGATTCCGCGTCTGAAATTTCCAGCCGATGCGCCAAGTCGTTCGACTCTGAAACTGGAAGAAGCGTTTCACGTATTCATTCCCCGAGCAGAGTGGGAAGAGCGTTTGGCTCCGGGAATGTGGGCGGTTGATCTGGGAGCGTGCCCGGGTGGCTGGACGTATCAGTTGGTCAAGCGCTCAATGTTCGTCCACGCCGTCGACAACGGCATGATGGCCGACAGCCTGATGGAAACCGGTCAGGTGAAGCACCATCAGGAGGATGGCTTCAAATTTGAACCAGCGCGTAAAAACGTCACCTGGTTGGTGTGCGATATGGTGGAAAAACCTTCTCGCGTGGCGCAGTTGATGGGAGAGTGGATCATCAGTGGCTGGGCCAAAGAGGCGATCTTTAATCTTAAGCTGCCAATGAAAGGTCGCTATGAGGAAGTCTCGGAAGACATTGAAAACCTCAAACAGTTCTTAATTGAGAATGGCGTGAAGTTCCGTATGCAGGCCAAGCACCTGTATCACGACCGGGAAGAGATCACCATTCACCTTCAGTGTCTGTCCAACATCTCACCGCATTAAAAAAGTGTACGGTCAAAAAACGCAAACTTTCGGTTTGCGTTTTTTTTATCGATGAAGGCGGTTTACGCTTTGGTTGATACTGGTGGTGTGTAGCGGATATCCTGCAGATTGAACCCCAGCTCAATGTCCGTTTTGAGCGCAGCCACCTGACGACACTTTCTTGCCATCTCAATGTGTTGATCGAATTTTTTGCGATATTTAGGCGCCAGCTCATCAGAGGCGTATGCGGTTTCAATGTCACTGAACTGGGTCAGGATTTCTTTGGCTGCTTTCGGGCCGATGCCCGCAATTCCCGGAACCTGACTGGAGCTGATCCCGGTTAATCCCCAGTAGTCGGCCAATTGCGCCGGTTTTACCCCAAATTCTTTGGCGATAAAGGGTTCATCCAGCCAGCGGTGCTGGAAGTAGTCACGGATTTGCAGAGTAGGAGACAGCAACTGGCAGTAGCCTTTGTCGGTGGAAATGATGGTGACGGTTTCTCCGTGGCTGGCTACTTTGACCGCCAACGTTGCTACCAGATCATCGGCCTCATCCCCGTCTGACAGCAAAGAATCGATTCCCAGTTCCCACCAGGCTTGTTGAATCGCGTCCAGCCCATGCAGCAACGACTCTGGCATCGGTTTGCGGTTGGCTTTGTAGTCCGGCAGTATTTGCGCGCGCCAGCCTCGATCCTGAAGGTGATGGTCGAATACCGCGATAATATGGGTCGGTTGGGCTTCGCCGATGATGCGATGCAGTGTCCGGCTGGTGGTTTCTATGGTTCTTGCGATGTCATTGGGATCCGGTTGCGCTGAGTGAACCCGGCGAATGAGGTTGAGAGCGTCGATGATCACAAGATGGATAGACATAGAATTCCTGAGGTTTGAATAAAAAATAAGGGCGTTACGCCCTTATTGTAATGATTCATAACCGGATTACCAGAAACGACACTTAGCTGGTGGCAATGCGATAGCACGGCACGTAAGCGCTGCCGCCCGGCAGTTTCATTCGATCCTGTTCGACAAAATCGCGCAGCAGTCGATCCATCTTACGCATCAGATCGGCATCGCCGTCAATGATGAACGGACCATGGCGCTCGATTTCGTGAATTCCTTCCGCTTTCACGTTACCCGCTACGATGCCAGAGAATGCCTGACGTAGTGCCGCAGCAAGGTTTTCCGGACGTTGATTCATGTGCAGATCCAGCCCCGCCATGCTTTCGTGGGTCGGTTCAAACGGCAGCTGGAACTCTGGCTCTATTTTCAACGACCAGTTGAAACTGTAGGCGTCACCATTGGTTTTGCGGTGCTCACGGACCTTCGGCATTGCCTGTTTCATGATACGCGCCACTTTGGCCGGATCGTCGACAACGATCTGGTAATGTCGCTGGGCGTCTTCTCCCAGCGTATCGGCAATGAATTTATCGATCGAGCGGAAATACGCTTCGCTTTCTTTCGGGCCAGTCAGAACGATAGGCATTGGCTGTTCGCGGTTTTCCGGGTGCATCATGATGCCGAGAATGTACAACAGTTCTTCCGCTGTACCTGGGCCTCCCGGGAAGATCACGATGCCGTGTGCCATGCGCACAAACGCTTCGAGGCGTTTTTCAATGTCCGGCATGATCACCAGTTCATTGACGATCGGGTTTGGTGGTTCTGCCGCAATGATCGACGGCTCGGTCAGCCCGAGGTAACGCTGCTCTTTGTAGCGCTGCTTGGCGTGACCGATTGCGGCTCCTTTCATCGGACCTTCCATCGCTCCCGGGCCACAACCAGTGCAGATGTTCAGTTCACGCAGGCCGAGTTCGTTGCCAACTTCACGGGTGTACTGATATTCGACGGGATTGATCGAGTGACCACCCCAGCACACCACCAGATTGGGCTCAATGCCCGGGATCAGCGTACCGGCGTTACGCAAAATACCAAACACCAGGTTGGTAATGTGCGTGGCATTGGTCAGATTAAGGCGCTGGTTGTCTGCTAGGTGCATGTTGACGTACACGATGTCACGCAGCACGGAGAACAGGTGCTCTTGGATCCCTTTGATGATTTCACCGTCGACAAACGCGTGTTCTGGCGGGTTATTGAGTTCAAGTTTGATACCGCGTTCACGGCGCAGCACACTGACGTCAAATGACTTGTATTTATCGAGCAGCTCTTTGGAGTTATCTGTATGGCTACCGGAGTTCAGTACCGCAAGGGTACAGTTTCGATATAACTGGTACAGATCACTGGAAGCCGTATTCTTAAGACGCTCAACTTCAAGTTGAGAAAGCAGGTCCATGCTGCCGGCCGGGCTGATATGAGTGATCATACATACCTCCTTAGTTTGAGGGAGCGATCCCCATAGTTATACGTGTTAGCAAAACTCAGGGAGTACTGGTTAGCTTAGCACAGGAAAATAGTGTTAACTATTTGAAAACACTATATCAATTCTCTACGAACAGCCAGAGACGTCTAAGTTAGACCAGAGCGAGGTGTGATTTACTGCACGGAATGTGTCCGATTGGCGATGTTTTGTACCGTCATTTCCATATAAGTTGATTGGGTCCAGTGGCTTTGGCGTGTTGCAGGCCAAGGTTGAGGCGTTCCAGCACCTCTTCCGGTGTGTCGGGATCTTTGAACTCTGTGCAGATGATCGACAGCGTGATGGTGATGTTCTGAGCGCGGAATTTAAATGGTAACTGCTTGATCTGTTTTTGGATATTCTGCAGCAACTGGTAGCTGTCGTTGTGGTGGCGTTCCGGTAGCAGAATAATGAACTCTTCGCCGGAGAAACGCGCTACCGTGTCGGTATCGCCGATCTCCTTTTGAATAGTACGGGCGATGATTTTCAGCGCTTTGTCGCCGGCGCTGTAACCGAAGCTGTTGTTGATTGATTTAAACTCATCAATATCGAGCAGCGCGACGCGGAGCGGATGCTGGTTGCGGATCCAACGGCGATACTCCAATTCAAGCCGATCGCCGAACGCGGTGCGATTGTATGTTTTCGTCAATGGATCCAGCAGCATACGCTGGGCCTGGTCCTCCATACGGCGGCGATAATCCTGGGTCAGGTCAAATAGGGCCTCAAGCTGATGTTTACTGTAGGCCATGCGTTCGATCAGCGCCTGCTCCCGTTGCTCGGCATGGTTCAGGCGTTCCGTCAGTGCGCCAATCTGGCTCAGCACGGGGGCGAGATGGCTACGCAAGGTATCCAGACTGGTGGCTTTATCAAGCATTTGGGCACTTTGACCAGCCAGACCATTCAACTCCTCGTTCATCTCCTGACGTTGCGCAAGGTAGCTTTTGCTCTGTTCAACGTTCTGGCTGGAGCTTTTGAGCGTTGTTGCCAGAGAGGTGTTGACCTGTTCGAGAAATTGCTCAGAGGTTTTACGCTCAAATTTGGTGCCTTCAATCACCAGCTTGAGGGTTTGCAGAGTTAATTCCAGCAGGGTATGAGAGCCAACCCCAAGCAGCAGTTTAGAGCGAATATCGTTGAGCAGTTCGCCCGATTCACCTTCAAAATCGAGCTCAGTGATGACATTCTGCAACTCTTCGGATAAGCGGTTGAGCAGTTCTTTGTCGGCGCTGTTGTCCAGCTCTCCGATCACGGCATCTGGATTGGTTGCCATGATTTTGACCGAGCGTTCATACAAGGCCAGCAGCTTCATGGCCTGTTCTGCTTTGGAGTTCTCTACACCGCCGGAGTAGCTGAGTAAATCGCGCAGGTCACGTTTGACCTTTGCGGGCAAACCTGTGATCCGCAGCAACGTTTCGCCACTGTGGTGAATTTGGGAATCGAGTTGAGAAGTCTGTTTGTCCATCGCCAACGTTTGCTTTGTCAGCATACGCTCGAGCACCGCCAAACGGGGGATCAGCGCGCTGATATCCTGTTGTTGTTCCAAAGACTGACGTAATTCACTCAGCGCCTGTTGCAGTCGTTCATCTTCGCAGTAACAGGCGAGGCTGAGCGAACACAACATACGCTTCAGAACGTTTTGTTCTCGTTTGAATTTGAACGAAGTATCGCGTTGTGTCAAACGGACTTGTTCAAGCTGATTTTTCAGCTCATACAGCTGTGACTGAATATCTTGTTCGAGAACACCCATGTAACACTCAAACTTTACGACAAAAGATCAATGTCGATCTTATTTACTAATTTATTGATAATATCAAATAAAAAGTGGTAGTCACTGAGTTAAATGCGCGTTAGTCGAGCTTTTATTCATCTTTTAACAGTTTTTTGATGCTGTCCTCATTCTGGTAGGACGAATGGACTTTGATCAGCCCCTGACTGATCGAATGTTTGCAGGCTTTACGGATATTTCCGGTCGCGAGGCTGGCGGCTGGCGCGTTCTCTATCGCTTTGAGGTAGACCCACTGACTGGAATGTTCTTTCATGCTCAATGTGCGAGCTGCACTGGTCGACATCAACAGGATGTCCAGCAACTCTTTATCATTGATGGCGGTGTAGGCGCGCGGCAGGAACGGATAGTCGGCCATGCCAACTCGTACGATGCGGTTGATGTTGAGGTCGGGTTTAAACTCTTTTACCCACTGTTGCACTTTGTTGAACAGCGTTTCCGGTGACTGGTCTTCGTCGGAGGCCGCTTCTATGTAGAGCAGATTGGCGTCAGAGAAGTGGTACACCCTGGCTGGATCGTCAATTTTACTACGCAGAAACTCACCGAATGACTGCTCAAGCTTGAGGCCTTCACTGTAGCCGTGTTGCAGGTACATGTTGCGCAGGAACGGCACGTCAATCATGACAAATTTCAGCCGGTCGTTAAGCGGTTCGTGGATCAGCTCACCAATCCGCCAGCGTTCAAAGGTATGGCTGCTGGCTTGCAGGGATGCCGGCAGGTTCGCACTCAGCATGCGCAGGTTGCGCAGACCCGAACGAGAGTGGGTGAACAGATCCTCATTGAGTGTATCGATCTCTTCTTTCTGGCGCTGCATCACATAGCCCCGGCGCAGCACAAACAGGAACAGAATGGTACAGGCGACAAACAGGGTAAAGGCGATTTTCTGGAACTTATGGTACTCAGTGCGGACCTGCTCCAGCTCTTCTTGTTGCCCCACCAGGTGCAGGGTCTGTTCAACAAACTCTTTCTGTTGACGGAACGCGTCTTCGCTGATCAGGTTGAGTTTCTCCTGTTGAACATTATTGAGCGCCATAAAGTGCTTGAGATTTTCCAGTGCTTTGTCGTATTGGCGAATCTGCTCATACCCAAGGTAAAGCATCCGGTATGCGTTCTTTTCCAGATCGATATTGTGAATGCCCAGCGCGATCTTCAGTGCTTTGTCGGCGTCACGAACCACTTGATGCTCGGTGGCCTGATGATAGGCCAGGCCGGCATTCAGCAGCAGTGCCCGGGCTTTCAGTGCCGGAATATTCTGATATTCGAGCAGCTTTTCAGCCTGATTGAGGTACTGTTCGGTCAGCGTGTAGTTGTACAACTGCAGATAAGTACCTGCGAGGGCGATGCGGATCTCAATCAGCTTGGCAATGTTGCGGTTGTTTTTTTCGTGATCCATGACGTTGAAATAATGCACCAGAGCCAGATTGTATTTGCCTTGCTGGTAGTAAATATCACCCATGGTTTTAAGCACATCTGCCAAGACCGGGGAATCTTCGTAGCTGTCGTAAAAATCGGCGGCCTGGGAGAGGTGGTCAAGCGCTTTGTCCAGCACGCGGCGCTCATAAAACAGCTGAGCCAGCAGACGGTTCACATACGCCAGTTGGATACTGGAGTTGTCTTCGATGGCACGCCAGTAGCTCAGTAACAGCTCAGACAGCGCGCGGTTGTAGTATTTATGTCGTAACCAGTGTTCGCCGACGGCAATGTGGTAATTGATGATCCGGCTCGAAGACTTACTCTGGTCGATGTAGCTTTTCAGTGACTGATAAATTTGATTGGCGGCATCAATTTCACCGTCTTCTGAAGCAATTTGTGCCCGCAGCATTTGCAGTTTGTAGTTGATCCCTCGGGCGAGATGCTCCGGATTTTTGATGTTCTTATAGCTCTTTTCTACTGCCTGCAGGCGGGTGCTAGCATCATTGGCATTGTGATCGATTTGCCACAGCAATTGTGTTTTGAGAATTTGCACTTCCAGGCTGAGATAGGGCAGGCGGTAGACGCGGGACAGCTCTTCTGCCTGAGTCAGGGCTTGCAACGCCGCCGGCTGATCGCCGAGGTTAAATTCGGCCTTGGCCAGAATGTTGAGTGCGTCAATCGAGGCACCCGGTGTGCGGATACGGCTGTCGGTTTCGTCCCGGGAAATCGAGGACGGCGTTTTTTCTGCTTTGTCCGCCAGGCGGCGCTGAGTGAGGTAATTGGTTGCGAGGTTCTTGGCCTGCTTCGGCACAATATCGACCAGGTTATTGGCTTCATTGAGCATCGGTGATGAGTAAATCGTTGACGCGGTTGCCCAACCAGAAAACATCACCAATACGATGCACAATAGACGCGTCCAGCGCAGAATTCCCATTACCTCAGTTCCTTATTGACGAGCCATTCGATGGTTGTGGGCCGGTGTGGCCTGTTCCGTTGAGCGGAATGGGTTGATGTCCAGTCCACCGCGACGGGTATAGCGGGCGTACACCGTGAGCGAGTCCGGCTGGCAGAAATTCATGATGTCGGTAAAAATACGTTCGACACACTGCTCATGAAACTCATTGTGCTCCCGGAAAGACACAATATAACGCAGCAGCGCCTCACGGTCGATTTGCTTGCCTTGGTAGCGAATTTCGACGCTGCCCCAGTCCGGTTGATTGGTGATCAGACAGTTGGATTTCAGCAGGTGGCTGTGCAGGGTTTCTGACACCAGTTCACCCGTCGCAGCGTCTTTAAGCAGCGTTTCATCAAAGTCGTACCCCGAGATCGTGATGTCTTGTTCATCAATACATTCGCCGCCCATCGTCACGATCGGTTGATTCGTAAACGCTGTGACCGGATGTAGGGTGACGCTGACGGCTTCCCCTGCGCAGGCAGACAGATCCTGTGTCAGACGAGCTTGAACCTGTTGCCAGCCGGGAAAATGAGTCTGGTTGTAACTGTTCAGGTAGAGCTTGAATGATTTAGATTCAATCAGATTAGGGCTGGTGGCAGGTAAGGAGACTTCACCGACGGCAACCTGCGGCAGGCCTTTGTCATTCAGCCATGACAATTCATACAATGTCCAGATGTCGCACCCCTGGAACGGCAGGGGGGCTTCCAGGTTCAGATCGTTGCGGTTAAGGCTACGCGGTACTGGCTGCAGCAATGACGGATCGTATTGACTGGCGTACTCGGTTTTCTGACCCAGTGTCAGTCCAGCCAGCTCTTTGGCGTTGGAATATTTGCTCATACTTTCAGATGAATTCGATTAGAATAATAGAGAATTTTACGCAATCCGGCTGTGACTGTCATTAAGTATGCCTGTCCTCAGCCCCCACAATGCAAAATAGGGAGTTGTTCATGACAGAGAAAGCCGCTCAAGCACTGTTTTCATTTAGTCAGAGGTATCTCGACGCTTATCAACAAGCGTATGCTCAGTTACCGGTTAGTGAAGCGCTGGCCGATCTGGTGTCACCGTGCGTGGCCGGGAAGCACGAGAACGGCGTGCTATGGCAACCGTGTCGCCGTGAGGTGGCCGCGGACTTCTCCAATGTGGAGCAGGCAATTGAGCTGACACTGCATGACGACATCAAAGCGTTTTACGGTTCTCAGTACAGTGCTGATATGGATGCATTGTGGCACAGTAATGAACTGACGCTCCTTCAGGTGTGGAGTGATGAGGACTTCACTCGCTTGCAGGAAAATATTCTGGGCCATTTGGTCACGCAGCGCCGCCTCAAGCTGAAGCCAACGGTCTTCATTGCGGCGACCGATGCTGAGTTGGATGTTATCTCGATCTGTAACCTCAGTGGCAACGTGGTTCTGGAACGTTTGGGCACCGATAAACGTGATGTGTTGGCCGAGAGCCTGAGCGAGTTTCTGATTCAGCTAGAGCCAGCGGTGTAATTGATGTTTGTTGTAGAGTTACAGTTTGAGTGTTTCGACAACACCACCGTATCAGCGGTCGACAAAGCCGTTAATGGTTTGATGGATGCCTTGCGTTACAACGGCCAGGTATTGGGACGTGAATTTCCAATGGTCATCGGCGATGGCGAGTTTTACGTGCGGGCAGTGTGCCCGGAACAAGACAGCCTGCACCCTAAACACCACTCTGATTTTGTCCGGGTGTGCCTTGAGCGTTTGTCTGAAGCTTGTTTGTTAGCGCCGAAAGTGCGTTTACTCGGGCGCGATCTGAATTCAGAGGAATCCGCCGAGGCCACAACGCCCAGTTGGCAGTTGCTGTACACCACGTATGTGCATACCTGTTCACCACTGCGAAGTGGTGACAGCCTGTTGCCTATTCCGCTGTACCGTAATCCGCCGACGCTGAACGGTGACCACAAAGCAGTGATTAAATGGCAGACCGAGTGGCAGGCGTGTGACGAACTGCAGATGGCTGGCGCGTGCCGGGCTGAACACGCCGCATTGCACGAAATTTGCGATGTCGACAGCGTTTTGTTCCGTCGTGGTTGGGACTTACGTGGGCGGATTGAATACCTTACTCACATTCCGACTTACTACTACCAGTACCGGGTGGGAGGCAGCAGTCTGGCGCAAGAGCAGGCGCGTCGGTGTCCGAAATGTGGTGGTGACTGGTTGTTGGAAGAGCCACTCCACGACATTTTCCATTTTAAGTGCGATGAGTGCCGGATTGTTTCTAACCTGTCGTGGGACCATGTTAAATAAGCTTGACCGGTCGAAAAGCAAAGAGCCCGCATTATGCGGGCTCTGGTTTTTCTGGGGGAATCTGGTTTACCAGCCTTTCACCACGCCGCCCTGGAAGATTTCAGACGCTGCGTTGTACACGTCGTCAGTCTGGTAAGATTGAACGAACTGTTTCACGTTTTCTGCGTTGACGTTGTCTTCACGCGCGACAATCAGGTTGACGTAAGGCGACTCTTTGTCTTCAACAAACACACCGTCTTTTTGTGGTGTCAGATTGATTGAGCTGGCGTAGGTGGTGTTGATGATCGACAGGGCCACATCGTCCAGAGAGCGTGGTAGCTGCGCCGCGTCCAGTTCGACAATCTGAATGTTCTTCGGATTTTCTACGATGTCACGAACCGTGGCCAGCAGCCCCGCACCTTCACGAAGTTTGATCAGGCCTTGTTGCTCGAGTAGCAGCAGTGAGCGACCCAGGTTAGTAGGATCGTTCGGTACAGCGATGCGCGCACCGTCCTGGATGTCGTCGACAGATTTCACTTGTTTCGAGTAGCCCGCGATAGGGTAAACAAAGGTGTTGCCAGCGATTGCCAGCTTGTAACCACGATCGGTGATTTGCTGATCCAGATACGGTTTGTGTTGGAACGCATTGACGTCAACGGAACCGTCATCCAGTGCGGCATTAGGCGTGACGTAATCGGTAAATGTCACCAGTTCTACGTCCAGGCCGTATTTTTCTTTTGCCACTTTCGCCGCCACTTCCGCGACCTGAGCTTCCGCACCAGCCATGACACCGACTTTGATTTTACTGGTGTCGGCCTGTTTGTCACCACAGCCAGAAAGAATCAGAGCAGAGGCAGCAGCTGCGATGGCAAGTACACCTTTAAGATTAAATTTCATTGACTATCTCCTTGTTATAAATCGAATCTTTTTGAATTTATCTGTGATCAACGCGGCGCACGATATGGTCACCAATTGACTGAATAATCTGAACCAGAACGATCAGCATCACGACAGTGACCGCCATGATCACCACATCGTAACGGTGGAAACCGTAGCGAATTGCGACATCGCCGAGACCGCCGCCACCCACGGTACCTGCCATAGCAGAATAGCTGACCAGAGTGACTAATGTGATGGTGACAGAATTGACGATGGTTGGCAGCGCCTCTGGCAGCAGCACTTTGTTGATGATCTGCAGTGGCGTCGCCCCCATGGATTGCGCGGCCTCTACCAAGCCGGTCGGCACTTCCAGCAGCGCGCCTTCAATCAGGCGGGCCACAAAAGGAATGGCGCCGATGGTCAGTGGAACGATCGCGGCGGTGGTGCCGATAAAGGTGCCGACCAGCAGTTTGGTGACCGGAATGATCGCGACCATCAGGACCAAAAAAGGTACCGAACGGCCGACGTTAACGATCGCACCCAATACTTTATTCAGGGTTGGGTTTTCCAGCAGGCCGCCTTTTTTGCTGGTGTGCAAAATCACGCCAAGCGGAATGCCAACCGCAAAACCGACGATGCCGGCAACTGCCACCATGTACAGGGTTTCCCAGGTTGCACCCAGTAACAAATCGCCATTGAGGCTCAGCCAGTCAGAGAGTGTTTTAAAGGACATAACCCAGTACCTCAACTTTTACATTGTGTTCACGCAGATAGTCGATCGCGGCGTTGTCGTCGCTTTCGTTACCAAACAGTTCCGCCACCATCATGCCGAATTTTACACCACCAGCGTAATCCAGATCAGAGCTTAGGATACTGACGTCAATATTAAACTTACGTGATATCTGCGACATGAGCGGCGCATCAACAGTGGCGCCGGTGAACTCCAGTCGTACCAGAGGGTAGCTGCCTTCAACACGTTGAGATTGCAGGCGTGCCTGATAATCGTCCGGGATCGACAGATCCAGTGTTGAACGGATGAATTCATGCGCCAGCTCGGTTTTCGGATGGGCAAAAATTTCCCCCACGGTGCCTTTTTCAACCAGTTCGCCATCCCCAATGATCGCTACCTCGTGACAGATGCTCTTCACGACGTCCATCTCGTGGGTGATCAGCAAAATGGTGATATTGAGCTTGCGGTTAATTTCTTTGAGCAGTTCCAGAATAGACTGGGTGGTGGCCGGATCCAGTGCGCTGGTGGCTTCGTCACACAGCAGAACCTTAGGGTCACTCGCCAGAGCCCGGGCGATCGCGACACGTTGTTTTTGACCGCCACTGAGGTTGGATGGGTAGCTGTCGCGTTTATCGGCCAGACCGACCAATTTCAGTAATTCACTGACTTTACGCTCAATGTGTGTGTTGTCCGCTCCCGCCAGCTCAAGCGGCAGAGCGACATTATCGAATACGCTGCGCGATGACAGTAGGTTAAAGTGCTGGAAAATCATGCCGATGTTACGTCGGGCTTCACTCAGTTGCGATTTGGACAGTTGGGTCAGATCCACCCCATCCACGACCACAGAGCCCGATGTTGGCTCTTCGAGCATGTTTACACAGCGGATCAAGGTACTTTTGCCGGCCCCTGATGAACCGATGACACCGAAAATGGTCCCCTGGGCAATGTGGAGATTGATGTCTTTCAGAGCCAGAATTTCCTTACTGCCCTGATAGAAGACTTTGTTGACTTGGTTAATCTCAATCATGTTCCAACCTGTGCGTTATCGCAGCATATTATTTTGACTTGAATCTCAATGACCAGTCGATGCTATGGGTTTCGTTGATTTAAGTCAATAGATATTTTTACGTCTAGACGTCTAAATGTTTATCCGCCTTTATAGCCCGAATAATTAGAGGATGATGAAAGAAATAAAGCGTGCAATAATTGATAACTATTGAAAGTTGAAAGAGAAATACATTGTGGCGAAACCTGCAGTCTTTTTGGATCGTGATGGTGTGATTAACGTTGATCACGGTTACGTTCATGATGAACATGATTTTGAGTTCATTGAGGGCGTGTTTGAAGCCGCCAGGGCGCTTCAGCAGATGGGATATCAGCTGGTGCTGGTGACCAACCAGTCCGGTATCGCCCGCGGTAAATTCAGCGAAGAGCGCTTTTTGTCACTGACCCAGTGGATGGATTGGAACTTTGCTGACAATGGTGTGGAGTTCGACGGCATTTACTACTGCCCACACCATCCGGAACACGGACAGGGTAAATACAAAGAAGATTGCGACTGCCGCAAGCCTAAGCCGGGGATGTTTATCTCGGCGCGTGATTTTCTCAACATCGATATGGCGAACTCCGTTATGGTAGGCGACAAAGCCGAAGACTTGATGGCGGCGGACGCAGCGGGCGTGGGCACCAAAGTGTTAGTGCGCACCGGAAAACCTGTAACTGAGCAGGGAGAAGCGTTGGCTGATGTCGTTCTGGACAGTATCCGTGACGTTCCGGGTTATCTGACAAAATAGTCTAAGGTTTCAGTAAGACCCTTATATTTCTGGAGAACAATAATATGAACAAAACTCTGATTGCTGCAGCGGCCAGCGTTGTGCTGTTTGGATGTGCTCAATCGGGCAATACGTCGTCTCAGGCTGGTGAAAACTTCCTGCATTACAGCTGTGATGCAAAGATGGCTTTTGACGCGGACTATTCGCAACAAGACAAAGCAACGGTGCGGGTTGACGGCCAGGATTATGCCTTGACGCAAGTCCCCGCTGGCTCAGGCATCCGGTACATCCTGGCCAATGAGCAGGGTGAAGGCATGGATGTGGATCTGCATGCCAAAGGTGACGGTGCCCGCCTGCAAGTTGGTGACACTTTTTTCCGCAACTGCGTGACCGAAGACTTCCCACAACAGCAATAATGCTCGGCGGGCCGTCCGGCCCGCTTCTCTCCTGATTTAGTTTCTGCCTTATGAGTAAAAAGCTGACCATTCTCGATATTGCCCAACTGGCCGGCGTCGGTAAATCCACGGTGTCGCGTGTGCTGACCAATGACCCTAAAGTCAAGCCGGAAACCCGGCAGAAAGTGGAGCAGGTGATTGCGGCGCACGGGTACGTGCCATCGAAATCGGCGCAGTCGATGCGTGGTGGCAGCCAGAAAGTGGTCGGGGTGATCATTTCCCGCCTAGAGTCACCGTCAGAAAATAAAGCCGTCGGTAGCATGCTGCAAGCACTGTATGCGGAAGGCTATGACGCTGTCATCATGGAAAGTCAGTTCGATCGCCACAAAACCAATGAGCACCTCAGTGTGCTGAAAAAGCGCAATGTCGATGGCGTGATCGTGTTCGGCTTTGCGGATATGGACACCGCCCCGTTGAGCCTATGGCAGGAAAAAGCCGTGGTGATTGCGATGAATACCGAACTGGTCTCGTCAATCAACTATGACAATCACGGAGTGATTGTGGCGGCACTGGAACACCTCCGAGCCAAAGGGTTGCAACACATTGCCTTTATTGGGGTGGAAGCCAGCGATCTGACCACCGGTCAGCAGAGACTCAGTGCGTATCTGGAGTGGAGTCAGGCTCACGAAATGACGCCTGCATATCAAACTGGTCAGTTGGATCACCACAGTGCCTATCAGCTGGTGGATCACGTGCTCAACGCTCAAACCCAAGCCATCGTCTGCGCCAGTGACACGCTGGCATTGGGGGTGATTAAACGTCTGCAAGAGCTTGAACGTGAAGACGTGATGGTCACCGGGGTCGGGGGCAGCCCACTGCTGGCGTTTCTGTTTCCTAACGTGTACAGCATAGATCCTGGGTATGCTCAGGCTGGTGAAAAAGCCGCTAAGCTGTTGATCTCCCACATCAATGGTCAATCCGAGTTGGCTCACATTACCCAATCGCCACTCCTGTAATGACTGTCTGCTAAGCTATTCTTTACTAAGTGTTTTAAAAATATCCTGTGATCTCATTCAATTTATGGGACTGTTCCCATTTTGTTTTGACATGGGTTTCGGCAATATATTGAAATAGAAATGGGAACATTCCCATTAATAATAACGATACGATATCTGAACATGAAATAGGGTGGACAAGGTTATGAGTAAGATAGCGAAACAAGACGTTGCGCGTCTTATCGAGTTAGTCGGCGGAGGCGAAAACATTGCCAGTGTCAGCCACTGCCTGACTCGCTTGCGATTTGTACTGAACGATACCGACAAAGCGGATAAACAAGGACTGGAAACGCTGAGCTTGGTGAAAGGCTGTTTCACTAACGCGGGTCAGTTCCAGGTTGTGATCGGCACCAACGTGGATGAAGTGTACGCGATTCTGATTGAGCTGACCGGGCAGAAAGCGGCGTCGAAAGATGACGCCAAACTGGCTGCGCGGCAGAACATGAACGTCATTGAACGGGGTATCTCTCACCTGGCGGAGATCTTTGTTCCGCTGCTACCGGCGATCATCACGGGTGGTTTGATCCTGGGTTTTCGTAATGTCATCGGTGACATCAAAATGTTCGATGGCCAGACGCTGACCGAGATCAGTCAGTTCTGGGCTACAGTGCACTCCTTCTTATGGTTGATCGGTGAAGCGATCTTCTTCTTCCTGCCGGTTGGCGTGTGTTGGTCGACGGTGAGAAAACTGGGCGGTACGCCGATTCTGGGTATTACGCTCGGGGTGACGTTGGTGTCGCCACAATTAATGAACGCGTACCTGATCGGTAAACAAATGCCGGAGGTGTGGGATTTCGGCTTGTTCGCCATCGAGAAAGTCGGCTATCAGGCTCAGGTGATTCCGGCCATGTTGGCGGGGATAGCGCTGGCCTTTATAGAAACCAATCTCAAGCGCATTGTACCGTCCTACCTTTACCTGGTGGTAGTGCCTTTTGTGTCCATCATTATTTCTGTGGTGTTGGCGCACGCACTGATTGGCCCGTTCGGTCGTCTGTTGGGTGACGGCGTGGCGTTTGCTGCCAAAGCGGCCATGACCGGTGACTTTGCCATTATCGGCTCAACCGTGTTTGGCTTTTTATATGCTCCCTTGGTGATCACAGGAATTCACCACACCACCAACGCCGTTGACTTGCAATTGATGCAGGATCTCGGCGGAACACCTATCTGGCCTTTGATTGCGTTGTCAAACATTGCGCAAGCATCGGCAGTGGTCGGCATTATTCTGATCAGCAAAAAGCATGGGGAACGTGATATTTCGGTGCCGGCTGCCATTTCAGCCTACCTGGGGGTGACGGAGCCTGCGATGTACGGGATTAACCTCAAATACAAGTTTCCGATGCTGTGCGCGATGATCGGCAGTGCGTTGGCCGCCGCCATCTGTGGCAGCGCGGGGGTGATGGCGAATGGTATCGGCGTTGGTGGTTTGCCGGGTATTCTTTCTATCCAGCCGCAGTTCTGGGGCATCTTCCTGCTTGCGATGGGCGTTGCTATTGTGGTGCCGATTGTATTGACACTGGTGTTCTATAAACGAGCGCAAGCCAAAGGCGAGCTGGAAACAGCCAGTGCCTAAGTGAGTTTTTGGAGTGGCCCGTTGGCCACTCCATTGTTTTTTTGATTTCAGGTAAGTGAGAACACGTAGATGACGTTGACCAACCCCCAAACCGACTGGTGGAAAACTGCCACGGTTTACCAGATCTATCCCAAGAGTTTTTGTGACAGTGGTCATAAAGGCACCGGAGACATACAGGGCATCATTTCCAAGCTGGATTATCTGAAAATGCTCGGCATTGACGCCATTTGGTTGACCCCGGTCTATCAGTCGCCCATGGTCGACAATGGCTACGACATCTCGGACTACTACGCCATTAACCCGGAATTTGGCACCATGGCCGATTTTGACCAGTTGCTGCAAGAAGCGCATCAGCGTGGCATTCGCCTTATTATGGACATTGTGGTTAACCACACCTCAACCGCACATCACTGGTTTCAGTCCGCATTGGGAGACAAGAACAGCCCGTACCGTGACTATTACGTGTGGAAAGATCCGGTGAATGGCGGAGTACCCAACAACTGGCAATCTAAATTCGGCGGCAGTGCCTGGGCGCTGGACGAGCAAACCGAGCAATACTATCTGCATTTGTTTGCCACCGAGCAGGCCGATCTCAACTGGGAGAATCCAGTGGTGCGCCGGGAAGTGAAATACATCATCAGCTTTTGGGCCGAAAAAGGCGTCGACGGTTTCCGTTTGGATGTGATCAATCTGATCTCTAAGCAACAGGATTTTCCGAATGATGACCAGGGGGACGGACGACGCTTCTACACCGATGGCCCGCGCGTGCATGAATACTTGCAGGAAATCAGTGAAGCGGTATTCCAGAAGTACGGCAGTGTCACGGTGGGAGAGATGTCCTCCACCACCTTGGAGCATTGCCAGCGTTACTCCTCTCTGGATGGCAAAGAGTTATCCATGGTATTCAACTTCCATCACCTGAAAGTCGATTATCCAAACGGTGAAAAATGGACACAGGCGCCGTTTGACTTTCTCCAGTTGAAACAGATTTTCAATCACTGGCAGAGTGGGCTGAACGGGAAGGGGTGGGGTGCGCTGTTCTGGTGTAACCACGACCAACCTCGTGTGGTCAGTCGCTTGGGAAATGATGGCCGATACCGGGTCGAGTCGGCCAAGATGTTGGCGGCGTCTGTTCACATGATGCAAGGGACGCCGTACGTCTATCAGGGCGAGGAGATCGGCATGACCAACCCGGGCTATGAACGTATCGAACAATACCGCGATGTTGAGAGTACCAATATGTATGACATTATGGTCAACCAGCACGGCGTGCCTCACGCCAAGATGATGGCCATTCTGGCGCAGAAATCACGTGACAATTCGCGTACCCCGATGCAATGGCATGCCGGAGATTATGCGGGCTTCTCACAGGTTGCGCCATGGTTGGATGTGGCGAGCAATTATCAGCACATCAATGCAGAGCAAGCCGTCCAGGACCCCAACTCGGTGTTCTATTTTTATCAGCGGCTGATTGAGCTGCGTAAACGGGTCGCGGTGATCACCGATGGCGATTACACCGATTTGCTTCCAGAACATCCGGCGATCTTTGCCTACCGGCGCTGTAACTCGCAGCAGACTCTGATCTGTTTGAACAACTATTATGCGGAAGAAACCGAATGCGTGCTACCGGAGGGGAGCGATGTGTCGTCTGCCCGTTATCTGCTAGGTAATTATGCCGACCTAGAGGCGCAAACCGTCCATGCACACCAAGTGTTGCGTCCTTATGAGACGCGAGTGATCCTGATTGAGTCACCCCTATAGGATTCAGTCATGTTCAGCCCCGCTTGCGGGGCTTTTTTATGGCGATGATGGGTGGTTTGAATGCATATGAGCAGAAATGAAAAAAGCCAGCTCGATGAGCTGGCTTTTCAATATGGTGGAGGGGGACGGATTCGAACCATCGAAGGCAGTGCCGGCAGATTTACAGTCTGCTCCCTTTGGCCACTCGGGAACCCCTCCGGGGTTTTTTATACTTAACTGACGTTTTCCCAACGCATCGATCAAGTGTTTCTCTTGCGAGAAGAATATGGTGGAGGGGGACGGATTCGAACCATCGAAGGCAGTGCCGGCAGATTTACAGTCTGCTCCCTTTGGCCACTCGGGAACCCCTCCAGGGTTTTTATACTTAACTGACGTTTTCCCAACGCATCAATCAAGTGTTTCTCTTGCGAGAAGAATATGGTGGAGGGGGACGGATTCGAACCATCGAAGGCAGTGCCGGCAGATTTACAGTCTGCTCCCTTTGGCCACTCGGGAACCCCTCCAGGGTATTTTTATACTTAAGCGACGTTTTCCCAACGCATCTCTCAAGTGCGGAGCGCATCATAGCAAACTCGCCCAAGCTGTAAAGAGTTTTCTTATGTTTTTGAATTGAATGCTGTCTTTTTGGGCAAAGATGACAGTTATTACCCATTTGATGCTGATAATCCCGAGAAAGTGACACTCATAACACTTTCTTTTCTAAGATTTACATTCCTTGACGTTCAAATACACTTCGAGTGATTACAATAGATCTCAGTGATAGTTACAGAAGCAAATGTATGAACAACAAAACAATTATCGGGGCTCTGCTGCTGGCAATGTCATTCAGTGCTCCTTCTGTCTCCGCTAACGGACCGGGGCGCTCGCCGGCCGTCACGGTGATTACCGAACTGGTTCAGACCCATAAAGTTTCTCAATCTCTTTCTCTGGTGGGCAAGCTCGAAGCCGAAGAGTCGGTCATGATTTCGTCAGAGGTGTCTGGCAAGGTGGACAAAATTGCCGTGAGCGCCAATCAGGAAGTGACGAAAGACCAGCTACTGATTCGCCTTGATGACGATAAAGCCAAAGCGGCTCTGACTGAAGCCGAAGCTTATCTGAAAGATGAGCAGCGCAAACTGCGTGAATTTGAACGTCTGGTGAAGCGCAACGCGATCACACAGACGGAAATTGATGCTCAAAAGTCGAGCGTAACAATCGCGCAGGCGCGGCTGGATGCCGCAAAAGCCAATTTGAAAGACATGCACATCAGTGCGCCATTTGACGGTACGGTGGGGTTTATTGACTTCAGCCGTGGTCGATTGGTCAGTGCCGGTGATGATTTACTGACCTTGGATGATCTTTCTGTGATGCAACTGGACTTGCAGATCCCAGAGCGTTATCTGGCGATGATCAGCAAAGGCATGCTCGTCAAAGCCAAGACCGCCGCTTGGGGCGAACGGACATTTGAAGGGGAAGTGGTGGGCGTTGATTCACGCATCAACCGTGAAACGCTCAATCTGCGTGTGCGAATCCATTTTGATAACAGCGAGCGCCGCCTTAAGCCCGGCATGCTGATGTCGGCGAGCATGGCGTTTCCGGCGATCGAAGCGCCGATCATTCCGGTTCAGGCGTTGGAGTATTCCGGCACCAAACGTTACGTCTATGTGATTGGCGACGATAACAAAGCGGTCCGTACCGAAGTCTTCCTTGGTGCGCGGATTGACAATCAGGTGGTGATTGAAAAGGGATTGGCCATCGGTCAGAAGATTGTAGTACAGGGCATCGTTAATATGCGTGACGGGGTGACTGTCAGTGAACTGGGTAGCGATGGCAAACCTAAGCAGAAGGATAACGGCTGATGTGGTTATCGGATGTCTCTGTTAAGCGCCCGGTAGCGGCGGTGGTTCTGAGTCTGTTGCTGTGTGTGTTCGGTATCGTGTCGTTCAATAAACTGGCGGTACGGGAAATGCCGGATATTGAAAGTCCGGTGGTGTCCATTTCAACGCGCTATGAAGGCGCATCGGCCACCATCATCGAAAGCCAGATCACTTCGGTACTGGAAGACCAGCTGTCCGGGATCAGCGGAATTGATGAAATCACCTCAGTGACTCGCAACAGCATGTCGCGCATCACCATCACTTTTGAGCTCGGCTATGACCTCAACACCGGTGTCAGTGATGTACGTGACGCGGTGGCGCGCGCGCAACGTGCACTGCCGGATGAAGCCGATGACCCTCTGGTGTTTAAAAATAACGGCTCCGGTGAAGCGTCGCTCTACATCAACCTCAGTTCTTCCGAGATGGACCGCACCCAGTTGACCGATTATGTCGAACGGGTGCTGATTGACCGATTCAGCCTGATCTCCGGGGTCAGTTCGGTGGATGTGTCCGGGGGACTCTACAAAGTCATGTATGTGCGCCTAAAACCCGAGTTGATGGCCGGACGCGGCGTAACCACGTCAGACATCACATCGGCGCTGCGCAACGAAAATATTGAAAGCCCGGGGGGCGAAGTGCGCAACGATTCGATCGTGATGTCTGTGCGCACCGCCCGGGCCTACACTCAACCGGAAGACTTTGACTATTTGGTGGTCAAGCGTGCCAGCGATGGCAGTCCGGTCTATCTGAAAGACGTGGCCGATGTGTTTATCGGTGCTGAGAACGAAAATTCGACGTTTAAAAGCGATGGCGTGGTGAACGTCAGCATGGGGATCGTTCCACAATCTGATGCCAACCCGCTAGAAGTGGCAGACCGAGTGCATCAGGAAGTCGATAAAGTGCAGAAGTTCCTGCCGGAAGGCACGCGCTTAGCGATCGATTACGACTCTACTGTGTTTATTGAGCGCTCGATCGCGGAAGTCTACAGTACGCTGTTTATCACTGGCGGCCTGGTGATTCTGGTGCTGTACATTTTTATCGGTCAGGCGCGGGCAACGCTGATCCCAGCGGTGACCGTACCAGTGTCACTGATTTCAGCCTTCATGGCGGCGTACTACTTTGGTTTTTCGATTAACCTCATTACCTTGATGGCGCTGATCCTGTCGATAGGCTTGGTGGTGGACGACGCCATCGTGGTGGTCGAGAACATTTATCACCATATTGAGCGGGGCGAAAAGCCGCTGCTGGCCGCGTATAAAGGTACGCGTGAAGTGGGGTTTGCGGTGGTTGCTACCACTCTGGTTCTGGTGATGGTGTTCCTGCCGATCTCCTTTATGGATGGCATGGTTGGCTTGCTGTTCACCGAGTTTTCCGTCTTGCTGGCCATGGCGGTGATTTTTTCCTCATTGATCGCGCTGACCCTGACCCCGGTGCTGGGAAGTAAAATTCTTCAGGCCAACGTGAAACCGAACCGTTTCAACCAGGTGGTTGATCGCCTGTTTGCTCGTCTGGAGTCTGGCTATCGCTCACTACTGAAACGCGCCCTGCAATGGAAATGGGCGGCACCAGTTGTGATCCTGGCCTGTATTGGCGGCAGCTATCTGTTGATGGATCGGGTGCCGGCTCAGCTCACTCCGTCGGAAGATCGTGGAGTGGTGTTTGCTTTCGTCCGCGGCGCCGATGCGACCAGTTATAACCGGATGTCGGCCAATATGGACTTGGTCGAAGAACGTCTGATGCCACTGCTGGGGCAAGGGTTTCTTAAGTCGTTCAGCATTCAGTCACCAGCGTTTGGCGGAAATGCGGGCGATCAGACCGGCTTTGTGATCATGATACTGGAGGATTGGAACGACCGGACGGTGACGGCGCAGCAGGCGCTCGGGCAGGTGCGAAAAGCGCTGGCGGGTATTCCGGACGTTCGGGTGTTTCCGTTTATGCCGGGATTTCGCGGCGGCTCTAGTGAGCCAGTGCAATTTGTGCTCGGTGGTTCGGATTACGCTGAGCTGAAAAAATGGGCTGAAATCCTTGAACTGGAAGCGGAAAATTCGCCTTTCATGGAAGGGGCGGACATAGATTATTCAGAGAAGACACCGGAGCTGGTGGTGAGCGTCGATCGCCAACGCGCAGCAGAGCTTGGTATCAGTGTGGCGGATATTTCGGATACCCTGGAAATCATGTTGGGCGGCAAAAGTGAAACCACTTATGTTGAGCGGGGGGAAGAGTATGATGTGTACCTGCGCGGCGATGAGAACAGCTTTAACAACGCGGCGGATCTGAGTCAGATCTACATGCGCACCGCATCCGGCGATCTGGTTACGTTGGATACGGTGACCAAAATTGAAGAGGTGGCGTCGTCGATCAAGTTGTCGCATTACAATAAGCAGAAAGCGATTACCGTGACCGCCAACCTGTCCAACGGTTACACGCTGGGTCAGGCGCTGGATTTCCTCGACGCGAAAGCCATCGAAATGCTGCCGAGCGATATCTCGGTGAGCTACTCCGGTGAATCGAAGGACTTTAGAGAGAACCAGTCGAGTGTCGCGGTGGTGTTTGCACTGGCGTTGCTGGTGGCGTACCTGGTACTGGCGGCTCAGTTTGAGAGCTTTATCAACCCGCTGGTGGTGATGTTCACGGTGCCAATGGGGGTGTTTGGTGGGTTCCTTGGCCTATTTGTCATGGGGCAGGGGATGAACATCTACAGTCAGATCGGTATGATCATGCTGATCGGGATGGTGACCAAAAACGGTATCCTGATCGTGGAGTTTGCTAACCAGTTACGTGACCGGGGTATCGAGTTCGAAAAAGCCATCATTGATGCGGCGTCACGCCGTCTGCGTCCGATTTTGATGACCGCTTTTACCACTCTGGCTGGCTCGGTCCCGTTGATCTTATCCAGTGGGGCCGGTTATGAAAGCCGGGTAGCGGTGGGTACGGTGATCTTCTTCGGCATGGGATTTGCCACTCTGGTAACGCTGTTTGTGATTCCGTCGATGTACCGTTTGATTTCGGCCTCAACACAAGCGCCAGGCCATGTGGAAGCTGAGCTGAATAAAGAGCTGAGTCACGATGTGAAAACCCGCAGCATTCATTAAGCGGGATGTGAACAGGGCGCCAGTTGGCGCCCTGTTTTATTTTCCTGAATTAACTGTAAGTGACGCTATAGCGGGTCGGTTTGTGGTTCATGGCCAACACCAGATTGAGTGCAATGGCGCCCAGAATAGACAAACCAATGGTCTCTGGCGTGACGAAGAAGCAGGAGGCGATCAGGATCATCGCGTCGATCACCATCTGGCTTTTGCCGACCGAAACACCGAACTTATCTTGTATAAACAGGCACAGGACGTTAAAACCACCAAGACTGGAGCGGTGACGAAACAAGATCAGCATGCCCAGCCCCATCAGTAGACCACCGGCAATGGCGCAGTAGAGCTCGTTAATCCGCTCAAGCGAAATCACCAGATACAGATGATCGGCAAAAATCGATACCAACGCGCCTGACATCGCACTGTTGATTGCAAAACGGGCGCCGAAACGTTTCCAGGCCAGCAGGTAAAACGGGCTGTTGGCGAGAAAATACAGAGTGCCGAATGTCCAAGGAACAAATTGACTGACAAGCAGTGCCAGCCCCGTCGTGCCGCCTGTTAGCAGCTGAGCTTGTTGGAGAAAAAAGACCCCCTGAGCCACCAAAAAGGTACCAGTCAGGATGGCTATCCAGTCTTCTTTGCGGGAATGTTTTTCCATTAATTTATATACGACCTTATCAACAGAGGCGAGCATACTATTGAAAAGAGTGCGTTTTCGGTAGTTGGCTGGTAATAAAACAGGCTAGGCAATGTAATTATCACTTTACAGCGTGTAAAGGGCAAAATTGACACGTGAGTATCTGCTTATGCAATGACGGCTGAAAGCGATTAAACCTGAGGTAGGCGATGATGAATAGGGATTTTCCGGACAAGAAGGCTTTGCCTAGTATCACAAAGCCTTTTTCGGTGTTTTCTTTGCGTGGTTTAGTGCGTTTCGAGTTTGCTCAGTTGGACTTTTGTTTCGTTGATTGGTTCTTGTTGTGCCTGTTGACGTTCGGTTTGCTCTATTAATCCCAAACTCGGGTTAAACCAACGTTCCGCGGTTGCAGAGAATTCCATGGAGTCCATATCGTCGCAATTGAGATAATAGCTGTTCTGCTCGGTCATAAACGCCGCTTCAATGACCTTACCCGACACCGTAAAAGTTTTTCGTGCCCCGGTCTCACCGATTTGCTGCTGCCAGGTCACCAGGCAAGATGTCGTCATTGGCAGGTTTTGCACCCACTCGTGCTGGTCAAAGTCTCCGAGTAAGTGTTGTATTGCCTGAGCCGTTAATCTGGTTTGCAGCGTCAGTGTTTCTTCGCTGATATCGATGTTGGGGTCATTCTCTCTGACGTCTGTACCACTCAAGCGAAACAGCGGGCTGGCGTACATCAGGCGTGGCGTGAAACGTGGATCAAGCTGGTAAGCTTCGCTGACCTCATGCAGCGCCCCATCGATGCCGGCAAAGTACAGGGTATCGTCTTCTTCACCGGTACTGAGTTGTTCCTCTGAGTAGTAAAACTGCTCGACACCATAATTGACCAGATCATGAATTTGCTGGCTTAATTCGTCACTAGCGGGAATCAGGCTCAGCGTAGTTAACAACTGCTCAGCCGTCATTGCCTGAAAGCGCAGTCTCATCTCACCTTCTGCTTGTCCATCCACGGTAAACGTATAACTTAATTGAGTCGAGGGTGAAGGGGAGTAGGTGGCATTATGAATCGGGTAATCGACTTTGGGCTGCGGCTGTTTGTCCGGAATGGATGTGCCAGAAGATGATCCTCCGCCACAGCCCGTAAGGGCAAAAGTGATGGCGGTGAGTAATGTCGTTTTGTTTAGCATAATGTGCATTCCTTATTAATTCGGCCCAGTAAGCCGGGCCGTTATGTGAATGCACTCATGCTAAGTATTGCCCCTGATAAAGGGCAAAAAACAAAAGTTAACAGGGAATAATAAAAGCTTAATTTTATATTTATCCCTTTGTTTTAACAGGTCTTATCTCGTTGCCGACGTTAGTGCAGTATTCGTTGATGAGCGCTTTCCAGCGAGTGATGATCTCCTGATCTTGCAGGCTGACATGCAAAGTTTGCCACGGTTGCAGGCAGGTGTCTTTCGATTCGGATCGCGACAAACGCTCGAACAAGGTTTCCGAAGGCAGCACGCGCAACAGCGCGACCAAAGATTCCATGTAGTTGAGACGAAATTGTTCAAGCTTGTTCTGTTTATAGGCAATGTGCGAGACAAAGGTGTAAATCAAAGCGTTCTGGATACGTGAGTCGCCATCTGGCGTCGTTAGCAGAGCCTTCGCCCGATCGAGATTTCCCAGCTTGAAGTGCAGTATGCCTAACCACAAGCTCAGCTCGTCTGGCAGTACATCAAACGAGGCCTGAACCTGATTCAGGTAAGTATCGAGAGTGTGAGGATCCAGTTCGTACAACGCGAGGTGTCTGGCGGTGGTGATGGCAGAAAACTCATCGCCCTGCCGCAAAGGTTCGCTGGCAAAAACGTTATCAAAAAGCATGTCCTCGTGCACCTGAGAGAAATGCCAGGTGCTGGTCGATGGCGCGGGCAAGTTAAAGTATTGCGCTACGTCAGCGTGGATGAGAAAAATATCGGACTGAAGTTCAGGCAGATTCAATGTGTACTGGTTGCGAAACGCCAGTTTACCGGTGGCGGGATAAATCAGGTTCACCTGCGCTTTGAGAGTGCCGGGCTCGGGGCCATCTTTTAATTCGATGTTGAGCTCATAATCACTGGTCTGCATATTACGCGCACCGGGGAAATATGGGGTGTGGCAGATAGGGTCGAGAAAATAGCTCGGCGCATCCTGATTCGCAATATCGGTGTAGGGGTACTCGACTTGCTGTTGCAACAGCACCGCCTTGACAACGGTCCGATATTTTCGAGCCTGAGGGCCAATGGCATCGATGCGATTGAGCAGCAGTTCTACTTTGGGGATCAGCAATTGATGGCGAGTCTGCTGAGTGGAGAGTGTGGGTCGTTGCCACAGCAAAGTGGCCAGAGCCACACAACAAACGGCCAACAGAGCGCAGATACCGTAAATCATGCGCAGTTTCATGTGACTGTTACGTGTTGTACTTAAGGAGGCGATTTGCTGCTGCGGATCTTGGCTGGGCGTTAACAGTTTCACGTTCGCCGGGTTGAGAAAGTAACCTTTGCGTGGATAGGTGACCAGCAGCTTGGCCGCATCGTACTCCGGAAGATGCTGCTGCAACAGCGAACGGAGCGTGCTGATGCGATTGGTCAGCACATTCCTGGAGATATATTTACTTTGCCAGACCGTCTCGATAATCGTATCGGCTGCCAGGGGTTGGCCGACACAAGTCAATAATAGCTCCAGCAACTCAATCGTTCGGGGTTCGAGATCGATCGCGACAGAGCCTCGGTGCAGAGTTTGGTTTTTCGGGTCATACACCAGCTCCCCAATAGCAATACAACTGTGAGTTTGTCTGGCTTGTTGGAGAAAATCGCGCATATCGTCTCGTATTGATGGAAAATGGTGAAAGATTATATAGTGATTGACGTGTGAAATCTTATAAATTGCAGTTATATCATCACGACGGAGTCCATTCGGTTGTCAGCAAATTCGGTATTGAGTGGTACGGATACGCCGTGATGTGGGCCTTACAGGCCCAAAAACAATCTGTGGTTGAACAAGGCAGCAAAGGCGATGAAAAACTCGCGATAAGGATTGCAATCCCCTTGTCTTTGCGCGAGTGTTTTCCCATGAGTGTCTAAACGACCTTGTTTATCTGTGCGGGCACGTTATTGAAAAGATGATATTTTCGGTAGCTAGCGAGCAAAAATTAAGGTAAACCTATGTAATTATCGTTTTACAGGGTGTAAAGGATAAAATTGACACTGGTTTGAGTGCACACAGGTCTTGTGCCAACATCATGACAAACCTTGTCAGCCATTATGAAAAAACTGCATGGCAAAAAATGTAATTTTCTCTTTATGAGCTAGATCAAATTATGTAGAATGCGCGCCATTAGCTTGATGCAAACGTTTGCGCAGCGATAAATGCGTAGATTATTAGGGTCAAAAGTCAGTTTTTTTGCAACTTTAAGTCTCAATCTGAGTCAGGAGATACAGATGCTAAAGCGTGATATGAACATCGCTGATTACGATGCGGAACTGTTCGCAGCCATCCAGGAAGAAACACTTCGCCAGGAAGAACACATTGAACTGATCGCTTCTGAAAACTACACCAGTCCGCGTGTAATGGAAGCGCAAGGTTCTCAGCTAACCAATAAATACGCGGAAGGTTACCCAGGCAAGCGTTACTACGGCGGTTGTGAATATGTAGATAAAGCAGAAGCTCTGGCGATTGAGCGTGCGTGTCAGTTGTTTAACTGTGAATATGCGAACGTACAGCCACACTCTGGCTCCCAGGCTAACAGCGCGGTCTACATGGCTTTGCTGAATCCGGGCGACACCGTATTGGGTATGAGTCTGGCACACGGTGGACACCTGACTCACGGTTCTCCGGTTAACTTCTCGGGTAAGCACTACAACGTGATTCCTTACGGTATCGACGAAGCGGGTCAAATCAATTACGACGAGATGGAAGCGCTGGCACTGGAGCACAAACCTAAGATGATCATCGGTGGTTTCTCTGCCTACTCTCAAATCGTTGACTGGAAACGCATGCGTGAAATCGCAGATAAAGTTGACGCGTACCTGTTCGTGGATATGGCGCACGTTGCAGGCCTGATTGCGGCTGGCGTTTACCCGACGCCTGTGCCTCATGCACACGTGGTAACGACGACGACGCACAAAACACTGGCGGGGCCACGCGGTGGTCTGATCCTGTCCAATGCTGGCGAAGACATGTACAAGAAACTGAACTCGGCGGTATTCCCGGGTGGTCAGGGTGGTCCTTTGATGCATGTTATCGCGGGTAAGGCTGTGGCGTTCAAAGAAGCGATGGAACCAGAATTCAAAGCGTACCAGGCTCGTGTCGTGCAAAATGCCAAAGCCATGGTGGCTCAGTTCCAGGAACGCGGTTACAAGATTGTGTCAAACGGTACTGAAAACCACTTGTTCCTGGTTGACCTGATTGATAAGAACATCACAGGTAAAGATGCAGACGCTGCACTGGGCGCCGCGAACATCACGGTGAACAAGAACTCTGTGCCTAACGATCCACGTAGCCCGTTTGTCACGTCTGGTATCCGTGTTGGTACGCCGGCAATCACGCGCCGCGGCTTCACTGACGATGATGCCAAAGAACTGGCTAACTGGATGTGTGATGTTCTGGATAACATTGATAACCCAGAAGTGATCGAAGCCACGAAAGCTAAAGTACTTGAGATCTGTCAGCGTTTGCCGGTTTACGCGTAATCCGCAATCGCATTTAAAAAGGCTCCATTACGGAGCCTTTTTTGTGCGTGATGTCCACTCGCCAGCCTGAAACCGGCGTTGGAATGTTATTTCGCAATGCTGAGTAATGTGCCCGACTTACATTTGAACGAGTAGTATTTGCTGCTCTCGTTAAACTTGCCCAGGCCTTCGCCATCGCAGTAATCGATGTTGATGTCACGCATGGTTTCCAAGGTACTTTCACTGGTCAGCGCAAACTTAGAGCCGTCTGAACAGACGATGCGCACACGGCCATCATCACTGACTGAGTAGATGTCGACTTCGGTGTTGCAAAGTTCAAAAGAGGCTTCACGGTAGTTGTCTTGCTGAGTATTCGAGGCACAGCCGACAGTAAATGCCGCTGCGACCAGAGCAAAGATTCCGAGCTTTTTCATTGTGTTTTCCTTAGCCAAGTCTCAAAGAATGAGCGTGGTGTTTCTTATTGATTGTGGCTTAGCCTATATAACTCGGCTGCCAGATTCAAGCGACTATAAAACATTTATCATACGAAGACAGTTCGTTTCAGTGAGGTGTTGTTAGGCCTGAAACAAAAAAGCCGATGCAGAGCACCGGCTTTTGAATTTTGAGAGGAGAGGCGTTACTTCACTTCCATCCCTTTGGCTTGCAGGTCTGCGTGGTAAGACGAACGCACAAACGGACCACATGCCGCGTGGGTAAAACCAAGCTCCAACGCGATCTCTTTCAGCTCTTCGAACTCTGCTGGTGGTACGTAGCGTTCAACCGGCAGGTGGTGGCGACTTGGTGCGAGATACTGACCCAGTGTCAGCATGGTCACGCCGTGGGCGCGCAGATCTTTCAATACTTCGACGATCTCTTCTTTGGTTTCACCAAGACCCATCATCAGGCCCGATTTGGTCGGAACCCCCGGGTGCTGTTCTTTGAATTTCTTCAGTAACTCAAGCGACCATTTGTAGTTCGCACCAGGGCGAGCTTTACGGTACAGACGCGGCGCCGTTTCCAGGTTATGGTTGAACACATCTGGCGGGTTATCTTTCATCAGATCAAGCGCCACATCCATCCGACCACGGAAATCCGGGACCAGCGTTTCGATACGAATTTCTGGGTTCAGTGCGCGGATTTCGCGGTTGCAGTCCGCAAAGTGCTGAGCTCCGCCATCACGTAAGTCATCGCGATCGACAGAGGTGATCACCACGTATTTCAGTTTCATATCTTTAATGGTTTGAGCCAGTTTGGTTGGCTCTTCCGCTTCCGGTGGAAGAGGGCGACCATGAGCAACATCGCAGAAGGGGCAGCGGCGGGTACAGATCGCACCCAGAATCATAAAGGTCGCAGTACCGTGATTGAAACATTCAGCCAGGTTTGGACAGGAGGCTTCTTCACATACCGAGTGCAGGTTATTTTTGCGCATCGCTGCTTTGATGTCCTGAATACGCTGGCTGTCTGCAGGCAGTTTGATTTTCATCCATTCCGGTTTGCGCAGCACTTCTTTTTGCTCCGCTGGCATGTTTTTAACAGGAATTAATGCCATTTTGTCGGCGTCACGGTACTTAACGCCTTTTTCCATTTGGATTGGTTTGCTCATGCTTTCTTACCTATTAAAGGTGCTTCTGTGCTGAAATCGACTTGTTTGTAGTCAAGCAACTTCACTAATTCTTCGACAAGTTGTTCTGCGACAACATTGACCTGATCAGGGCCGCCTAACTGGCTGACCTGGGCCATTTCCATACCGGCATAACCACACGGATTAATGCGCATAAACGGCGACAAATCCATGTTGATGTTGAGCGCCAGACCATGGAAAGAGCAGCCACGGCGAATCCGCAGTCCGAGGGAGCAGATTTTTCTCCCGTCGACATACACACCCGGTGCATCGGGGCGGGCAGCTGATTCGATATTGTAAGCGTTCAGGGTATTGATGACGAGGTTCTCTATATGAGTAACGAGATCCCGCACGCCCATTTTTTTACGGCGTAGGTTAATCATGAAGTAAGCGACTAACTGACCCGGGCCATGGTAGGTAACCTGGCCACCGCGATCGCTTTGAATAACAGGAATATCACCCGTGTTCAGCAGGTGTTCGGCTTTACCGGCCTGGCCTTGAGTAAAGACCGGGTTATGCTCCACCAGCCAGACTTCATCGTTGGTCTGCTCGGTGCGAGTATCGGTAAATTCATGCATAGCTTGCCACACCGGCTCGTAATCACGCTTACCCAGCATTCTTACGACGAGCTGATTATCCATGTTGACTCCCGTCAGCGCTTAATAAAGTGTTTGGATTATAAACTTCTTCGCGTGCAGGGACTACACACAAATAACAGTTTTTTAACCTCAAAAAACTTAATGTTTATTTATCTTGTTGATAAATAAAAAGAAAGCAGCAAAGTGCTGCTTTCAAAAAAAGTTTAATCAATCAAATAATTACAGAACCATGCGCACGATTTCGATTTCGCCCAGCTCTTTGTAGAGGATTTCAACCTGTTCGATTGAGGTCGCGGTGATGTTCACCGACACTGAGTGATAGTTGCCTTTTGCGCTTGGTTTCACGGTCGGGCTGTAATCACCTGGAGCATGGCGCTGAATCACTTCCAGAACCAGTTCAGGCAGTTCTGGCTTCGCATGGCCCATCACCTTGTAAGTAAACGAACAAGGGAACTCAAGCAAGTCTTTCAGTTTGGCGTCTGAGTTAATGGTTAGCATAAGGGACACTCCAAGTTGAGAATTCTGTCGGTGCGCAATAGTAATGACTATTGGACCATATCTCAAGTTTATATAAAGGGCGCGCGACAGACAAAAAGAAAGCCGCCTAGATGGCGGCTTTCGACAATCGAAGGGAGGATTAGAACAAGCTATTGAATAGCATGACAATGTAATCCCACAAACGGCTGAACAAGCTGCCTTGGTTCACGTCTTCAAGGGCCAGCAGCGGATATTTCGCTACGTCTTTACCGTCCAATTGATAGTAAAGTGTGCCAACAACGTCACCTTTCATAATTGGGGCTTCCAGCTGTTTTTCAAGGACGAAGCTGGCTTTCAGATCTTTTGCCTGGCCGCGAGGCAGAGTGACATACGTGTCTTCGTTCACGCCTAGCGCGACTTTGTCTTTGTCGCCCATCCAGACTTTTTCTTCAACAAACGTCTGACCCGCTTTATGGGGGGCCACTGTTTCGTAGAAGCGGAAACCGTAGCTCAACAGCTTTTTACTTTCCGCTTTACGGGCATTGGCGCTTTTGGTGCCCATCACGACAGCGACCAGACGCATCTGACCTTCGGTCGCCGAGCTGACCAAGTTGTAGCCTGCACCGCTGGTGTGGCCGGTTTTAATGCCGTCAACGTTCATGCTTTTATCCCACAGCAGACCGTTCCGGTTGTACTGTGTGATGCCGTTGTAGGTGAATTTCTTCTCTGAGTAAATGCGGTATTCTTCAGGCACGTCGTGGATCAGGGCACGACCCAGCAGCGCCATGTCGTATGGCGTGGAGTAGAGGTCGTCGTTGTCCAGGCCGTGAACATTGGCGAAATGGGAATTTTTCATGCCGATCGATTTCGCCCAGGCGTTCATCAGTTCCACAAACGCGTCTTCAGAGCCGGCAACGTGCTCGGCCATCGCCACACACGCGTCATTACCTGATTGGATGATGATGCCTTTGTTCAGGTCTTTAACTTTAACCGTGGTCCCCACTTCGATGAACATCTTGGAGGAATCTGGAAAGTTTTTGGCCCAGGCATTTTTACTGATGGTGACATCGTCTTCAGGTGAGACATTGCCACTTTTGATTTCCTGACCGATGACGTAACTGGTCATCATTTTGGTCAGACTGGCCGGGTGCATTTTGGTGTTGGCGTTTTGTTCCGCCAAGACCTTGCCCGAGTTGTAGTCCATCAGAACGTAGCCTTTCGCCGCGATTTGAGGCGCATCAGGAACGACACTAGGGGCAGCGTAAGCCGCGGAAGCGAAAGTTGCAGAGAGTGCAACAGTAGACGCAAGAACTGGTTTTAGAAGAGTTGTTTTTTTCATGATGAATGCAAGTTTTCTTTTACTGTCCATATCTTAACAGAAACAATCTCTCAAACCAGTGCAGGTTTAAACCGACACTGGATTGAGGACTATTGGGTTGCTGTCTGCTTTTTGATAAACGCGGTCGAATAGCCGAGCACTTTAACCTTTTCAAGGGTTTCCTGAGTCAGGGAATAGTCAGCAAACGGGCCGAGAAACACTCGGTGCACGTCACTTTCACTGCTGACAAAACTGTCCACAGATAACTTCTGACCAAGATCCTGGGCTAAAGTTCGCGAGCGATCCGCAAATTTTGACGACGCGACCTGAATCAGATACCCCTGAAAGGCCGCTGCTTTGCTTTTCGCGCTGGCTTTGTCGACGTTGATCACCTGAATTTCGACATTAGCGGTGCCGGTTTTGATGACGTCGAGTTTGGCCGCAGCGGCGTAGCTAAGATCTATGATCCGTCCTTGATGGAAAGGGCCACGATCGTTCACGCGTACCACCGCGCTTTTGCCGTTGTCGAGATTGGTCACTTTGACATAGCTTGGCAGTGGCAGGGTTTTGTGTGCCGCGGTCATGGAATACATGTCGTAGATTTCACCATTGGATGTCAGGTGGCCGTGGAATTTCTTTCCATACCAAGAGGCTTTGCCTTTTTCGCTAAAGCCCGAGGTGTTTTTGACGATCTGGTAATCTTCACCGCGCAGTGAATAATTTTTGTTGCCACCGAGACTGTAAGGTTCGAATTGCGGCTGGGCATCTTCAATATGGTCAACCGATATCGGCTCGTTGGGAGCTACATCGTCGTCGATATCGTAACGTCCTCCCGGAGAAGAGGAACAACCGGCCAAAATGGCAGCTAAGCTGGCAAAAGCCAGAAGATGTCTGATTTGCATGTATTTACGTCGCCTTTGAAAACGCTTTTCTGTGGGTATGAATTGACATCAGGATGCCAAAACCCGCCATCAGAGTAACCATGGATGTACCGCCGTAACTGATCAGGGGCAGGGGTACGCCTACAACCGGCAAAATGCCGCTTACCATGCCAATGTTTACAAACACATAAACAAAGAAGCTCAGTACAATACTGCCTGCCATCATTCGGCCAAACGCGGTTTGCGCGTTGCTGGCCAGATACAGGCCACGACCTATGATGAACAGATAAATACTCAGCAGGGCAAGAATGCCTATCATGCCCCATTCTTCCGCAATGACTGCAAAAATAAAGTCAGTATGTCGCTCTGGCAAGAATTCCAGTTGCGATTGCGTACCTTGTAACCAGCCCTTGCCGGAAACACCGCCTGAACCGATCGCAATTTTACTCTGGATGATGTGGTAGCCTGCACCGAGTGGATCCGATTCAGGGTTAAACAGCGTTCGTACCCGGGTTTTCTGGTATTCGCGCATCAGGAAGAACCACAAAATCGGGATAAAACCACCGACTGCGAGCGCCGCGGCGATGATGATACGCCAACTGATGCCCGCCAGGAACACAACAAAAATACCGGATGCGGCGATCAGAATCGACGTCCCCAGATCCGGCTGTTTGGCGATCAGTATGGTTGGAACGAACACCATTACCAGGGAGAGTACCAGCGTTTGCAATGTGGGGGGGAGTGAGCGCTTACCGATAAAGCGCGCGACCATCAGTGGCACCGCCAGCTTAAGAAATTCTGATGGCTGGAAGCGAACAAAGCCAAGGTTGAGCCAGCGCTGTGCCCCTTTGGAGATTTCACCGAACAACAGCACACACACCAGCAGCACGACACCGACAAAAAACATCACGGGAGCGACCGATTCATAGGTTCGCGGCGGAATTTGCGCCAGCAGCAGCATCACGCCCATCGCCAGCGCCATACGCATTGCCTGGCGATCCATCATCGCCAGATTTTGTCCACTGGCACTGTACATCACAACCAGGCCAAAACCCATCAGCAGTAATATGCCCAGCAATAATGGGAGATCGATATGAAAACGCTCAAACAGGGCGCGGTTCTGCCCGGTAGATGGATCGAATTCCATTATTTTTCAGCCTCTTGTTCGCCGAGTACGACCCGGTCAAAGATTTTGCGTGCCACTGGTCCACCGTTACTGGAGCCGCCACCGGCATTTTCCAGCACGATGGTGGTAATGACTTTTGGGTCGTCTACCGGAGCAAAACCGGTAAACAGCGCGTGATCACGCAGGTGTTCCGCCAGTTCTTCGGCGTTGTATTCTTCATTTTCACCCAGGCCAAAAACCTGAGCGGTGCCAGATTTACCGGCGGTGACGTAGTCCATCTGAGTGAACGACCGTCGAGCCGTGCCGCGTTTACCATGGTTGACCAGACGCATGCCGTTGATGGCAATATCCCAGTATTTTTCAGGCACACCAGTGATCGGTGGGTATGTGTCCACTTCAGTTGTTTTACGTGTGTCAAAGCTCTGGCCATTTTCGATCGTAGCGCGCAGCAGATGCGGTGCCACCACCTTGCCGTGTTTGACCAGGACGGATGTAGCTTTGGCTATCTGCATCGGTGTGGCCGTCCAGTAGCCCTGACCGATCCCGACCGGAATGGTGTCGCCCTGATACCAAGGCTGGCGGTGACGCGCCATTTTCCACTCGCGTGTCGGCATGTTGGCTTTGCTTTCTTCGTAAATATCGATGCCGGTGTAATCACCGAAACCAAACGCCATCATCCAGTTGGAAATGCGGTCGATGCCCATGTCATAAGCGACCTGATAGAAGAAGGTGTCCACCGACTCTTCAATCGACTTGGTGATATCCACACGGCCATGTCCCCAGCGTAACCAGTCACGAAATGGTTTGGTTTTCGAGTTTGGAATACGCCAGTAGCCCGGGTCGTTGCGTGTGGTGAACGGTGTGATGACCCCTTCCTGCAACGCGGCTACCGCCATAAAGGGTTTGATGGTTGACGCTGGAGGGTAGATCCCCAGCGTGGCACGATTGACCAAAGGGCGGTTTTTGTCGTTCAGTAAGTCGCTGTACGCCTTACCGGAGATGCCATGCACAAACGCATTGGGATCGTAACTCGGACTGGACACCATCGCCAGAACGCCATTGTCGCTGGGGTCAAGCACCACGGCGCTGCCGCGTCGGCCGTCAAGCAGGTTGTGCACGAACATCTGGATATTGATGTCAATGTTCAGCACGATGTCTTTGCCAGGCTCTGGTGGCACGTATTTCAGTGTCCGGATCACTCGGCCTCGGCTGTTGACTTCCACTTCCTGATACCCGGCCGTGCCGTGCAGCATGTCCTCGTAGTAGCGTTCAATCCCCAGTTTGCCGATGTCGCGCGTTGCCTGATAGTTGGCCGCTTTTTCTTCGCGGGTCAAACGTTCCAGGTCGCGGTCATTGATGCGCGAGACATATCCGAGAACGTGCGTGAGCATTTCACCAAAAGGGTAGTAGCGTTTAAGGCTGGCACTGACGGACACACCAGGGAAATTGTGTTGTTGTACCGAAAAGCGGGCGACCTGATCTTCACTCAGTTGGGTCAGCAGGGGGACCGAGTTGAAACGTCGTGTCTGACGGCGTTCACGCTCAAAGCGCTCGATCTGCTCAGGGGTGATCTCAACAATTTGTTGCAGACGAGCAATGGTGTCGTCCATGTCTTTGACTTTTTCCGGGATCACTTCGAGGCTGAATACCGGGCGATTTTCCGCCAGAAGGACACCATTACGGTCATAGATCAGCCCACGGTTCGGGGCGATAGGCACGACTTTAATGCGGTTGTCGTTGGAACGGGTTTTGTAGTCCTGATACTGGTTGACCTGAATGTTATACAGGTTGGCGACCAGCAAGCCCACCAGCAGAATAATGCCCAGAAACGCCACTACAGCACGGCTTTTAAACAGCCGTGCTTCTTCCTGATAGTCACGAATTTTGCTACGTTTACGCAACATGGCTAACGGTTCTCAACGACAAGATTATTCTCTGTGATAAGGGTGATTTGCGGTAATACTCCAGGCTCGGTACAAGCTTTCCGCCATCACCACACGCACCAGAGGGTGGGGCAGCGTCAGCGGTGACAGGGACCAACTCTGGTCGGCTGCCGCTTTGCACGCCGGAGCCAAGCCTTCCGGACCGCCGATTAAAATCGATACGTCACGACCATCGAGTTTCCAGGCTTCCAATTGACCTGCCAGTTGTTCGGTATCCCAGCGTTTGCCCGGAATATCGAGAGTAACAATTCGATTGCCTTTTGGCACGGCGGCCAGCATCGCTTCGCCTTCTTTTTGCAAGATTCTTGCAATATCAGCGTTCTTGCCGCGTTTGCCTGCCGGCACTTCCACCAGTTCAAGCGGCATGTCGTGAGGAAAACGGCGTTTGTATTCCTGAAAACCTTCTTCGACCCACTTTGGCATTTTGGTGCCGACGGCAACCAGCTGTAACTTCATGCGCTAGCCCCACAGCTTCTCAAGCTGGTACAGTTCACGCTGATCTTCTTGCATAACGTGGACCATGGTAGTGCCCATGTCGACCACGACCCATTCGCCTTCTGCTTCGCCGTCAATGCCCAGAGGTTCTAATCCGGCTTTTTTCGCTTCGCTGGCTACGTGATCGGCAATCGAGGATACGTGTCTTTTTGACGTACCAGTACATACGATCATGTAGTCGGTCACGCTGGATTTTCCTTGTACATCCAGGGTGATGATGTCCTGAGCTTTCATGTCATCCGCTTTATCGGCCAAAAAGTCTCTCAGTTCTTCGCGTTGCAAGTTGTAATCCTCTGAAAATGAAATAGGGAAAATGTGATCGGGGAGTATATCACGCTTTTAGGCCGGTAAATCCAGCTTTACCTCCGGCAGGCACAATTGCACGCTTATCTGATGGATAAATGGCCAGGGTGAAATGTCGTACTGGGTTTTCGCCTGAATTTCAGCCGTCGCCAGAGTATGAATGCATTGGTGCAGAGCCGTAGGCGTCAGTCGGCTGAGTGCTGCCGAGTACAGTGGGCGTTTGGATTGCCAGACCCGGTGTTTATCAAACACCTGTGCCAGTGACATCTGAAACGTCTGACTTTTCATCGTTGCGAGCGTGATCAGTTCTTTTTGAATCGAACGGATCAGCACCACGGGCTCAATGCCTTCTGCCTCAAGCTGGCGCAGAATACGTTGGGCGCGGTTGGCTTTGCCTGCCAGCAAGGCATCCACCCAGTGAAACACCGTAAAGTGATTGTGGCGGCTGAGGGATTCTTCAAGACGGATCAGAGTCAACTGGCCGTCCGGGTAGAGCAGAGCGAGCTTTTCCAAGCTTTGCGCCAGAGCAAACAGATTACCTTCGTGCCACTGGGCCAGCATTTGAACCGCTTCCGGGTCGGGTTTGAGGCCCAACTGGCGGCAGCGTGTTTGCACAAATTGAGGTAAACGCTGGATATCCGGTGTCAGGCAGTTAACCCAGCAGCCTTGAGCACTGAGTGCCTTGAACCATTTCGCACTTTCCTGAGCCTTGGTCAGTTTACTGCCGACCAGTACCAGCAAGATGTCTGGATGCAGCATGTCCGCCAGCGAAACCAGCTCTTTGGCAGCGGCGGCGCCTGGTCCAGCGTCGCCAATTTCCAGCTCAATGATTTGCCTGGCGGAGAACAGACTGAGCGCCTGACAGCAATCATACACTTCATTCCAATCGAGGCTGGCGTCGACACTGAAACGGTGTCGCTCTTCAAAGCCCTGCGTTCTGGCTTTGTGTTGAATCGCACTGCGCGATTCCTGAATTAGTAACGGTTCATTACCGAACAGCAGGTAGATACCGGACAGTTGTTTGTCCAGCTGCTCGGCCAGTCGGTCAGCGAAAATACGCATCCGGATCCCTTATTGCTCCGCTGCGTCATCGGTTGTTTGAGGTGTGCCGGCCGGTGTCTCGGCCGGGAAGTCACCCTCATAGGTTTTGACATCGTACTGTTCGTCGTACTGGTTGAGGTTGTCATTCGCCGGTAGGTTGCTGTCGTCCATCTGATGGTTCTGGATGTCCACTTTCAGGCGTGCCATCTGACGGATGATCTGTGATGCCGCCAATTTGCGCATCTCGTCCTCGATCATGTCACGCTCTACTGATTTTGCCAGTGCAGTCAGTGGGTTATCAAGATAACTGCGCGTTACACTGGTCGAGAAGGTTTTGGTGCCTACCTCGGGAATAGTGACTCGGTATGAGGTGCGGAAAGTCAGTTCTTTTTCCGCTGCGCGGGTGTTTTGATACAGAGACAAAGTACGTTCACCCACTCCTTCGTTGATCAGGTGCAGGTTCGGTACGTTTTCTGCTGGTGTCACGAGTTCGACGTCATTGATACGTAACTGGTTTTTCACCTGACGGGTAAAAACGCTGTACTGGTCGTAACTGGTGACTGACAAGGTACTCAACTCGTGAGGTACAGAATAGTCACCGCGCAAATGGAATCCACAAGCCGTCAGTAGGCTCGCTGTCGCAACAACACAAGTCAATTTGAAAGAGGAAACAGAAAATAGGCGCATGGGTTGATGGTTCTCAGTTATTGGAGTATTTATCTCAGGCCACTCACGTTGAATGAGCTGAGATAAATAAATAGGGCAGTGACCTGCCCTATTTAAGGACTGCATAAATGCAAATTAGTTCGACTGAATCTTAGTTTGCAACGATATTCAGCAGTTTACCCGGAACGTAAATCACCTTACGAATGGTTTTGTCTTCGGTGAACTTAGTGACGTTCTCGTTGGTCAGACCCAACTCTTCAACCTGCTCTTTGCTGGCGTCAGCCGCTACGGTCAGCTTGGCACGCAACTTCCCGTTCACTTGTACAACGATGGTTTTTTCGTCTTCAACCAATGCTTGCTCATCAAACGTTGGCCATCGTGCGTTGTCGATGTCTGTTTCACCCAGCGCAGTCCATAGTTCGTATGAAATGTGCGGAGTGATAGGGTAAAGCATCGCAACGACAGCTTTAAGCGCTTCATCAAGGATCGCGCGATCTTGCGCCGATGCTTGAGGTGCTTTCGCGAGCTTGTTCATCAGCTCCATGATGGCTGCAATCGCAGTGTTGAAGGTTTGACGACGAGCGATATCGTCCGTCACTTTGGCGATGGTTTTGTGTACGTCACGACGCAACGCTTTCTGGTCGCCAGACAACGCAGAGGCATCAACGGCTTCTGCCGTGCCTTTTGCCGTGTGCTCGTTCACCAGTTTCCATACACGTTTCAGGAAGCGGTTAGCGCCTTCAACGCCAGACTCCTGCCATTCCAGAGTCATGTCTGCCGGTGACGCAAACATCATGAACAGGCGTACGGTGTCAGCGCCGTACTTGTCAACCATCTCTTGCGGGTCGATACCGTTATTTTTCGACTTAGACATTTTGATCATGCCTGAGTGTTCCACGTTGCGGCCCTGATTATCGATTGCTGAGGCGATACGACCTTTGCTGTCGCGTTCCACTTTCACATCGGTAGGGGCTACCCACTCTTTGGTGCCTTTCTCGTTGGTGTGGAAGAATGCGTCAGCCAGTACCATGCCTTGACAAAGCAGTTGCTTGAACGGTTCGTCAGAGGTCACGTAACCTGCGTCACGAAGCAATTTGTGGAAGAAGCGTGAGTACAGTAGGTGCATACAAGCGTGCTCGATACCACCGATGTACTGGTCTACTGGTAGCCAGTAGTTGGCTTTTTCTGGGTCTAGGATGTCGTCCGCTTGTGGTGAACAGTAGCGTGCGTAGTACCAAGAAGATTCCATGAACGTATCGAACGTATCGGTCTCACGTAGAGCTGGTTCGCCGTTGAAGGTGGTCTTCGCCCATTCTTTGTCGGCTTTGATTGGGCTGGTTACGCCGTCCATGACCACATCTTCAGGAAGAATCACTGGTAGTTGGTCAGCAGGTACTGGGTGAACTTCACCGTCTTCCGTGGTGACCATTGGGATTGGTGCGCCCCAGTAACGCTGACGAGATACACCCCAGTCACGTAGACGGAAGTTAACTGTCTTAGTGCCTTTGCCTTCTGCTTCTAACTTGGCAGCGATTGCATCGAATGCCGCTTGGAATTCTAGGCCGTCGAATTCACCAGAATCGAACAGCACACCTTTCTCAGTGTATGCCGCTTCCGAGATGTCTAGCTCGCTGCCGTCAACTGGCTTGATCACAGGCACGATGTCCAGGCCGTACTTAGTGGCGAACTCGAAGTCACGTTGGTCGTGCGCAGGTACTGCCATAACCGCGCCTGTGCCATAGTCCATCAGTACGAAGTTTGCTACGTAAACTGGCACTTCACGGCCGTTCAATGGATGAATAGCAGTAAGGCCAGTCGCCATACCTTTCTTCTCCATTGTTGCTAGTTCAGCTTCGGCTACTTTGGTGTTCTTACACTCTTCGATGAATGCCGCTAGTTCAGGGTTGCTCTCTGCTGCGATAGTCGCCAGTGGGTGGCCCGCCGCGATACCCACGTACGTCACACCCATTAGTGTGTCTGGACGTGTGGTGTACACTTCTAGGTCTTGCTGCCCCTTCACTTCGAACTTGAGTTCAACACCTTCAGAGCGACCGATCCAGTTGCGCTGCATGGTTTTGACCATTTCTGGCCAGCCATCCAGGTTATCCAGATCGTCCAGCAGTTCTTGAGCATACTCAGTGATTTTGATGAACCACTGTGGGATCTCTTTTTGTTCTACCGGCGTATCACAGCGCCAGCAACAGCCGTCTTCGACCTGTTCGTTAGCCAGAACGGTCTGATCGTTCGGACACCAGTTCACTGAAGATGTCTTCTTGTAAACCAGGCCTTTTTCGTACAGCTTGGTGAAGAACTCTTGTTCCCAGCGGTAGTATTCTGGAGTACAAGTAGCAAATTCACGATTCCAGTCGTAGCCAAAACCCAGCAGTTTCAGCTGGTTCTTCATGTATTCAATGTTTTCGTAAGTCCAAGGCGCCGGTGCCGTGTTGTTTTTTACGGCAGCATTTTCTGCCGGCAGACCAAACGCGTCCCAGCCAATAGGCTGCATCACGTTTTTGCCTTGCAGTCGTTGGAAGCGAGAGACGACGTCACCGATGGTGTAGTTGCGCACGTGACCCATGTGCAGTCGGCCACTTGGATATGGGAACATAGACAGACAGTAGAATTTTTCTTTATTTGGGTCTTCACTTACAACAAAGGTTTTGTTGTTTTCCCAGTGCTGTTGAACTTTTTGTTCAATATCTTGCGGGTTATATTGCTCTTGCATCGATGATGTCCGGTTATCTTGGATTTGTGAGTTCGGTTAGAACAGATACTAATAGATCGTCATAGAATACCTAAAGGCGCGGAGTACAACAACAGTTGTGTTAACGGGAGGTTCCTTATGCCAAAACGCAAGTCGGGCTATGAAGAGATGCTTGAAGATGTGGTTGAGACACTCAAGCACAGCCCGGAAGAGGTCAATCACGTCTTAGAGCAATCGGGAAAGGTGGTCGCAGCTGCGAATGACATGACCAAAGACGAGCTCGCGCTGATTTCGGCGTATGTGAAATCGGATCTGAAAGAGTTTGCTGACAGTTATGAAGAGGGCAAAAGTGGGCCGTTTTATCTGATGATTGCAGACTCCATCTGGCAGGGGTTGTTGGAAATTACCGATCGAACCAAAGTCGAGTGGGTAGAGCTGTTTGCCGACCTCGAGCATCAGGGATTGTATCAGGCCGGGGAGATGATTGGGCTCGGTGTGCTGGTATGTGAAAACTGCGGGCATCGCGTTGAGTACAATCATCCGACAGAAATTGTTCCGTGCATCAAATGCGGCAACACGGCGTTTAGTCGGCAGCCGCTCAAGCCATAAAAAAACAAGCCCCTGTCATGCAGGGGCTTGTTGTATGGTCAGTGTTTACGTCGGCTCAGCAGATAGCCGGCGATCAGGCTGAGTAGTGTCCACGCGTATAACGGCCAGCTGCCAACCAGGCGATACGGGGTTTGGCCGCTCGTTGATTCCAGTTCGGCTCGCAAAACGCCCGTCTCAAATTGTGGCAGTTGTGTGAGGACGTTGCCTTTGTAATCCGTCACCGCGGTCACGCCATTGTTGGTGGATCGAATCAAGGGTTTGCCCAGTTCCAGCGCGCGCATACGGGCGATCTCCATGTGCTGCAAAGGACCGATTGATCGCCCGAACCAAGCGTCGTTCGATAACGTCAGAATGAAATCCGTTTCGTCTGTCACATTTTGTCGGACCTGTTCATTGAAGATGATCTCGTAACACAGTGCCGGTGCCATGTGACGGCCATTGGCCACTATGTTTGGCTGCACAAACGCTCCGCGACTGAATGATGACATTGGCAGATTAAAGAACGGCGCCAGTGGGCGCAGGATGCGTTCAAATGGCACAAATTCACCGAACGGCAGCAGATGATGCTTGTGATAGCGTTCGGTCGGGTCATACTCATAATCGCCGTATGGCGTGCTGCCGAGCGACAGAATACTGTTGTAAAACTTTTTATTCTGACCCATGTTGACGACGCCGGTGACGATTGCGCTATGGTTGAGGCGTGCCGCTTCATCCAGGTTGCGTAAGTAGGACGGGATTTCGAATTCAAACGCCGGTATTGCGGCTTCCGGCCAGACAATAATGTCGGCGTCCCAGTTTTCGCGGCTGAGGTCCGTGTACTTCATGATGGTCGGCCAGCGTTGGCTGGGTTTCCACTTGAGCTCTTGTGGAATGTTCCCCTGGATCAGTGCGACCGTGGTTTTGCTGTCTGGATTGGGCGTTACCCAGTCGATATTACGCAAGCCATACCCGGTGGCAAAAATGACCAGTGGGATCATGATGGTGCTCCAGGCGCGATGAACGATGGCATACATTAACGCACCGGCACACATCATGATCAGCAGCGTGAGCAGTTCAACGCCGCCAAGCGGGGCAAAGTTGGCGAGCGGGCTGTCAATCTGGCTATAGCCGAGCCAGAGCCACGGAAAGCCCGTCATTACCCAGCCGCGTAACCAGTCAAAGATCAGCCACAATACCGGCGCAGCCAGTAAGTAGCGGCTGCGGTTGCTGCGAGGGAAAAAGCGGTTTAGTGACCAGGCCCATAGCGCCGAATAAACCGACAAATACCCCACCAGAAGTGCCATCAGGAAGACGCTGGCGATTTTGGGCATGCCGCCGAAGTTATCGATACTGACATGGACCCAACTGATGCCGGTGGCAAACTGTCCGAGACCCCAGGCGTAGCCGATGGCGAGTGCGTGCCTTGCCGATTGTTGGTAAAGCAGTGCCAGAAGCAGAAGTGGGCTAAGCAGGGCCAGAGGCCAGAGTTGATAGGGGGCAAAAGCAAGGGTGGTTAAGGCGCCAACAAAAGCGGCCGCAACGGGCCGCTTGAGGCGATGAAGTAGCGATTTCATCATCTGTTATCATTCTGACAGACCCCGAAAGGGGTGGTTAGCGTTACTCCCCGGCCGCTTGAGGCAGAGGCTGTTCATCCGGAACCGTTACCTGAAGTTGAACGACTCGGCGATTGTCCGCAGCTGTCACTTTGAAACTGTAGCTGTCGATTTCCACAATTTCACCACGAGAAGGCAGGTGACCGAATGCGGTCATGACCATGCCGCCGACGGTATCCACTTCTTCATCACTGAACTGGGTGCCGAACGTTTGGTTGAACTCTTCTATGGTGGTCAGTGCTTTGACTGCATAGGTGTGCTTACTGAGTTTACGGATGTCCATTGCTTCTTCGTCGTCGAATTCGTCTTCGATATCGCCAACGATCTCTTCGAGAATATCTTCAATGGTCACCAGACCAGAAACACCACCGAACTCATCTACGACAATTGCCATGTGATAACGTTCCTCACGGAATTCTTTCAACAAGCGATCAACCCGCTTGCTTTCCGGAACCACGACCGCAGGACGGATCACTTCTTCGATATCAAATGGCGAGCTGTCTGAGCCCAAATACTTGAGTAAGTCCTTCGCTAGCAGAATGCCTTCCACATGGTCTTTGTCTTCACTGATGACCGGGTAGCGGGAGTGCTGAGCATCGGTGATCAGCAGAACCAGCTTATCCAGATCATCACTGCGTTCCACAGTGACCATCTGTGAGCGTGGGATCATGATATCACGCACGCGCATTTCGGAGATTTCCATCACCCCTTCGAGCATGTCTCGGGTGTCATGGTCAATCAGGTCGTTGACTTCGGAGTCTCGGATGACATCCACTAATTCCTGGCGATCTTTCGGTTCGCCCTGGAACAACTGACCCAGGCGTTCAAAGAAGGACTTTCTACTCGGACCTTCAGATTTTTCTTTTTTGCTTTCCGTTGAACTCGGAGAATTATCGTCGCTCATTATTTCTCAATTAAGTAACGCTATCAGAAGTGTGATAGCACACATTGACGGTGAGGCATCCCAATGATGCCCCGGCTCGGGAAATAGCCGGAACCGTCACGAACGAAGCAGGGCGTTAGCACTACTCCTTTTCTGCCAGATACGGGTCAGTGTAACCCATCGCCAGCATGATTTCTGTTTCGAGGGACTCCATCTCTTCTGCTTCATCCTCCTCGATATGGTCATAACCTAGCAGATGCAGACTGCCATGTACAACCATATGTGCCCAGTGGGCCTCCAGTGGTTTCTCTTGTTCTTTCGCCTCGTTTTCAACGACTTGACGGCAGATGACCAGATCGCCCAACAGGTTCATTTCGATGCCCGGTGGCGCCTCAAACGGAAATGACAGCACATTTGTCGGCTTATCTTTACCGCGATAGTCGCGATTGAGCGCCTGACTTTCTTCGTTGTCAACGATCCGGACGGTGACTTCGGCGTCGGCCTGAAAACGCTGGATGGCGTTATCCAGCCAGCGCTGAACATCCTGCTCTGATGGCAGGCCGGATTCTTGTTCGACCGCCAATTGCAGATCAAGTTCGATAGTCATTACTTACTGGTTTCCTGAATCGAAGTCGGTGTGGTGTTTTGCTCTGAGACGGCAGCATCGCTCTGTTTGGCTTCGCGCTCTTCACGACGGCGACGTTCATACTCTTTGCGTTCTTTTTGATCCTGCGCTTCCCATTTCTCATACGCATTCACGATGCGGGCCACCACAGGGTGACGTACCACGTCATCAGACTGGAAGAAGTTAAAGCTGATTTCGTCGACTTCATTCAGTACTTCAATCGCATGACGCAGACCTGATTTCGCGCCGCGTGGCAAATCGATCTGAGTGACATCACCGGTAATGACGGCGCGTGAGTTAAAGCCAATACGGGTCAGGAACATTTTCATTTGCTCTACCGTAGTGTTCTGGCTCTCATCGAGAATGATAAACGCATCGTTGAGTGTACGGCCTCGCATGTACGCAAGAGGCGCGACTTCAATCACGTTGCGCTCAATCAGCTTTTCCACACGTTCGAAGCCGAGCATTTCAAACAGCGCGTCGTAGAGTGGGCGCAGGTATGGATCGACTTTCTGGCTCAGATCGCCGGGCAGAAAGCCTAATTTTTCACCGGCTTCGACGGCTGGGCGGGTCAGCAGAATTCGGCGGATTTCCTGACGCTCTAGGGCATCCACGGCCGCCGCGACCGCCAGATACGTCTTACCGGTACCCGCAGGGCCGATACCGAAGCTGATATCATGGGTGACCATATTCACCAGATACTGAGCCTGATTCGGCGTTCTCGGTTTGATGACCCCTTTTTTGGTCTTAATGAACACTTCTTTGCCGTGCTCAATACTGGATTCGCTGGTTTGTTCCAGTACACCGGACTCTTTGATCGCTAAATGGATCTGCTCAGGTTCAATATCCGGAATATTGCCACGTAGTGGAGCGGTGTCGACGTACAGTGTTTTGATGATATCCAGCGCCGCAGCGGAAGTGTGGGGTTTTCCGACGATAGTAAAAAAGTTGCCTCGGTAGCTGATTTCAACGCCCAGACGGCGTTCGAGGTGTTTGATGTTGTCGTCGAAAGGGCCGCAAAGGCTGGCCAGGCGGCGGTTGTCTGAAGGTTCTAGGTTAATTTCCAGAGTTACTATTTTTGTGCTCAATGTTGCCTCTCATTTTGCCATTTTAGCGGAAGCCCGATTGCGACCGGGCTTCCCTATGGCAGGTTATACGAACTTAAGGCGTAAATGTAGCGACACCCAGTTCGTCTTCGCGACGTGTTTTGGCCATCATCTGAGTGGGCGAAATCACCTGGCGAAGGTTCATGTCTTTCTCTGTGCGGAGCAGTTCACCACGCAGAGAGTTCGGGAATACGTCAACGATCTTCACGTCAACAAACTGACCAATAAGATCCGCCGATCCTTCAAAGTTTACTACACGGTTGTTCTCAGTACGACCACGAAGTTCCATCAGGTTCTTCTTCGACGGGCCTTCAACCAGAATGCGCTGTTCGGTGTCCATCATCAGGCGCGAGTAACGCATCGCCTGGCTGTTGATGGTCTGTTGTAGCTCGTACAGGCGCTCTTTTTTGGTTTGCTCGGACAGATCGCAAGGGTAGTCTGCCGCCGGTGTACCCGGACGAGGAGAGAAGATAAAGCTGAAGCTCATATCAAAATCCACGTCACGGATCAGTTTCATGGTGTCCTGGAAGTCTTTGTCGCTCTCACCAGGGAAACCCACGATAAAGTCAGAGCTGATCTGAATATCAGGGCGCGCTTTGCGCAGTTTACGAATGATCGACTTGTACTCAATGCCTGTATGAGGACGCTTCATCATGGTCAGGATACGGTCACTGCCGCTTTGCACTGGCAGGTGTAAGAAACTCACCAGCTCCGGTGTATCTTCATAGACGGCGATGATATCGTCAGTGAATTCCAGTGGGTGGCTGGTGGTGAAGCGGATTCGGTCAATACCATCAATCGAAGCGACCAGGCGCAGCAGCTCTGCAAAGCTGCAGATATCACCATCGTGCATTGGTCCACGGTACGCGTTAACGTTCTGACCCAACAGGTTCACTTCACGCACGCCTTGCTCAGCCAATTGAGCGATCTCGAACAGCACGTCATCCATTGGGCGACTGACTTCTTCGCCACGGGTGTATGGAACCACACAGTAGGTGCAGTATTTAGAACAGCCTTCCATGATGGAAACGAATGCGGTTGCACCATCGGCACGCGGTTCTGGCAAGCGGTCAAACTTCTCGATTTCTGGGAATGAAATGTCCATAACCGGTGCTTCGTCGTCGCGTGACTGCTTGATCATTTCAGGCAGGCGATGCAGAGTCTGAGGGCCAAAGATAACGTCGACAAACGGCGCACGTTCACGGATATGGTCACCTTCCTGTGTGGCCACACAGCCGCCCACACCAATCACTACGCCCGGCTTTTTGTCTTTCAGTGTTTTCCAGCGGCCAAGCTGGTGGAAGACTTTTTCTTGTGCCTTTTCACGGATCGAACAGGTGTTCAGTAGTAGTACATCTGCTTCTTCTGGTTCTTCTGTCAGCTCGTAGCCGTTTGCCGCGTTAAGCAGATCAGCCATTTTGGATGAATCGTATTCATTCATCTGGCAGCCCCAGGTTTTAATTAGCAGTTTCTTACTCATCTCACTTTCGCTCGTGTTAATTCTCAACATAATGAACGTTACCGTTCAAATTATAGCCGCCCTCTCGGCGGTAAGCGGCGTATTGTACTGCTTTAAAAACCAACTGACCAGTATTGCAGTAAATTCTCTTAGAAGCCTTGTTTTTACTGGGTTTTGACCACACGCGGCTCAAGGTTTTTAGTTACATTTTGGTTATGAAAACGTACAATGAAAAACAGGTCGAAAATCAAGACGATGAAGTGCAAGAAATGAACAACTATGAAGTCGCCGTTGTCGGAGGCGGTATGGTCGGTGCCGCTATCGCACTCGGTTTTGCTCGCCAGGGGCGCAGTGTGGTGTTGGTGGAAGGGGCTGAGCCAAAGGCATTTGACGCCGCTCAGCCCATGGATATCCGTGTTTCAGCAATTTCTGAAACGTCGGTGGCTTTGTTGCGTGAACTGGGCGCCTGGGAAGATATCGCCGCGATGCGTGTCTGTCCGTATCGTCGATTGGAAACCTGGGAGCACCCAGAGTGCCGTACCCGCTTTGACGCAGAGTCGATGGCGCTGGAGCAACTGGGCTACATTATCGAAAATCGTCTGATTCAGCTCGGACTGTGGCAACAGTTCGACCAGTATGACAACCTGACCGTCAGATGTCCGGATACGCTCAGCGACATCGAATTCGGGGCGCGCAACCGTGTGACACTCAGTTCTGGCGAGACGTTCGACGTCGAATGGGTCGTGGGGGCCGACGGGGCTAACTCGCACGTCAGACAACTGGCTGGTATTGGGGTGACCGCCTGGGACTATCGCCAGCACTGTATGCTGATTAGTGTTGAGACGGCGAAGCCGCAACAGGACATCACCTGGCAACAGTTCACCTCAGCTGGCCCGCGGTCGTTTTTGCCTTTGTGTGGTCATCAAGGATCACTGGTTTGGTATGACTCTCCGCAGAAAATACGCCAATTAAGTGCGCTCAATCATGATCAGTTGCGTGAACAGATCCTCACTACGTTTCCTCCTGAGTTGGGCGATGTGAAGGTTCAGGGGATGGGCTCGTTTCCTCTGACCCGACGTCATGCACAGACGTACGCCCAGCGCGGATGTGTACTGGTGGGAGACTCGGCGCACACCATCAATCCCCTGGCCGGACAGGGAGTCAACCTCGGCTTCAAAGATGTGGCGGTGCTGTTGGACGTGAGTGACGGTCATGAGTTAGAGGCGGTTTTGCTCAAGAGGTATGAGCGTCGTCGTCGTCCGGATAATCTGTTGATGCAAACGGGGATGGATGTGTTTTACAAAGGCTTCAGTAATGATTTACCACCGCTGAAATTGCTGCGTAATGCCACGCTGAAACTGGCGGAACATTCGGGGCCGGTGAAGCAACAGGTACTCAAATATGCATTAGGCATGTAAAAGTTCAACGACAAAAAAACGCTGCCATAGGCAGCGTTTTTTTGTTGCATGACTAAGTGTTACTTAGTGACGCGAAGCACTGGCGTTTCACCAACAGTCACAGAACCAGACAGCTTGTTCAGCTCTTTGATTTCGTCCATGTTAGAGATAACCACTGGAGTCAGCGTAGATTTTGCTTTCTCTTCCAGCAGAGCCAGATCGAATTCGATGATAGTGTCACCTGCCTTCACTGTCTGGCCTTCTTCAGCGATGCGCTTAAAGCCTTCGCCTTTCAGCTCAACAGTATCGATACCGAAGTGAACGAATAGCTCAACGCCGTCGTCAGATTCGATTGAGAACGCATGGTTGGTCTCAAAGATCTTACCGATAGTACCGTTTACAGGAGCTACCATTTTGTTACCCGCAGGTTTGATAGCGATGCCGTCACCAACGATCTTTTCAGCAAAAACAACATCTGGCACGTCTTCGATGTTTACGATTTCACCTGAAAGTGGTGCGATGATTTCGATTGCACCCGCGCTAGCGCTGTCGTCAGAGACCAGCTTCTTAAGTTTGTCAAACAGACCCATTGTGTCATGCTCCTAACGTTGAGTTTTTTTCTGTCGATTTATAGTATACCAATCATAGTCGATAGACGACTACTTTTAGTCGCCTATCCCTTTGGTATTAGCAGATTTATTGAGACTTTTCTGCAATAAATTTCTCTACACACGCTTCAATTTCATCAGCAGTCGGGAGAGACAAAGCCTCTTCTGCCATCGCTTTGACGTCAGCAAAGTTGGTATTGCGGATCACTTTTTTCACTTTCGGGATTGAGATGCCGCTCATGGAGAACTCATCCAGACCCATACCCAGTAGCAGTAATGTAGCGCGATCATCACCAGCCAGTTCGCCACACATACCTGTCCACTTGCCTTCAGCGTGAGACGCATCAATGACTTGCTTGATCACGTTCAATACGGCTGGAGACAACGGGTTGTATAGGTGAGAAATCATTTCGTTACCACGGTCAACCGCCAGTGTGTACTGAGTCAGGTCATTGGTACCGATAGAGAAGAACGAAACTTCTTTTGCCAGATGGTGAGCGATTGCTGCGGCTGCCGGTGTTTCAACCATCACACCGATTTCGATGTTTTCGTCGAACGCCAGACCTTCAGTACGCAGCTCTGCTTTGTACTCTTCAATGGCTTTTTTCAGTTCACGAATCTCTTCAACAGAAATGATCATCGGGAACATGATGCGCAGTTTGCCATGAGCCGATGCGCGCAGGATACCGCGTAGCTGATCACGCAGAATTTCACGGCGATCCAAGCTGATGCGAACCGCACGCCAGCCCAGGAATGGGTTCATTTCTTGTGGCAAATCCATGTATGGCAGGTCTTTGTCACCGCCAATGTCCATGGTACGGATGATGACGGCTTCGCCATGCATCGCTTCTGCCACTTCTTTGTATGCCTGGTACTGCTCTTCTTCCGTTGGCAGGGCGTCACGGTCCATGAACAGGAATTCTGTACGGTACAGACCAACGCCTTCGCCGCCGTTACGCAGTACGCCATCACAGTCTTTTACAGTACCGATGTTGCCACACACTTCAACGCGGTGGCCGTCCAGAGTTTCGGCTGGCAGATCTTTGAGTTTCGCCAGTTCTTCTTTCTCTGCGATCGCTGCCGCCTGAACTTGCTTTGCTTCGTCGAGCTGAGCCTCGGACGGGTTAACGATGATCTGGTTGTTAACCGCATCCAGGATCAGAGTATCGCCGTTTTTCACACGTTTGGTGACGTCATTGGTACCCACAATCGCAGGAAGTTCGAGCGAACGAGCCATGATAGAAGTGTGAGAAGTACGACCGCCGATGTCGCACGCAAAACCCAGTACGTAGTCCAGGTTGATTTGCGCGGTTTCTGATGGCGTCAGGTCGTATGCAACCAAGATAACTTCTTCATTGATGTCACTCAGTGACACAATGTTGATACCCAGTGCATTTTTAACAAAGCGCGTACCGATATCGCGGATATCAGTCGCACGTTCTTTCAGATATTCATCGTCCAGAGATTCAAGCGCAGTGGCTTGCTCTTCGATCACAGTATGAATGGCGTTATCAGCGTGCAGCTTGTCGTTTTTGATAAGTGCTAGGATTTCTTCCTCTAGCTCTTCATCTTCAAGAAGCATGATGTGACCTTCAAAGATCGCTTCTTTTTCTTCACCAAAAGTTTCCAGTGCTTTCTGTTTGATCAGTTCCAGCTGAGCGGAAGATTTGTTGCGAGCGTCATAGAAACGCTGAACTTCTGCTTCAACTTGAGCGTCAGAAATAGTGGTCGTATTTAGGACAATTTCATCTTCTTGAAGTAGTAGTGCTTTACCGATAGCAATACCAGGAGATGCCAGGATGCCTGAAATCATAGCCTTACCTTAAATTGGTCAACTTTATAACGGGAGATTTATGAGTGCGCTAACGAATATTTGTAGCTTAAGTTTGGGCCTATTTCCAACAAAGCCATTTTGCGTGGGCAAAATGGCTTTGAAATAGGAGACCGGATTAGTGCAGTTGGTCCATCAGAGCAACTAGGTGGTCTACAGCTTGTTGAGCCTGAGGGCCTTCCGCTGAAATTGTTACTACAGTACCTTTAACCAGGCCAAGAGTTTGTAGTTTGAACAGGCTCTTTGCGCTAGCGCTTTTGCCGTTAGAAGTCACAGTGATGTCCGCGTCGAATGCTTTTGCTTCTTTTACGAACTGTGCAGCTGGACGAGTGTGAAGACCGTTTTCTGCAGTGATTTCTACTTGCTTCTCGTACATGTTATATACCCCAATTGATTTATTTTTTTCAGTTTCTTAACCAGTTTCAGCTTAACCGCAACTGTTGGGTTGCGCTAGCGCAACCCCGCCTTTTACGTGTTACAGCTGATACTGGAGTGAACTTTTTGCAACCGCTTTGCATTCCGTTAGGAAAACTAGCCGTCGATATAAATTCTTCCGCTTCTTTTATTTTGAAGCTAGAAATAAAGCTGACCCGATATTACCAAAGGTGAGGCAAGGATCAACAAAAAAGCCCCTAAAAGGGGCTTTTTTAAACCAAAAATTGATTTGACCACAGGTTTACTGTTGGTTCTCTTTGTCGGTAAAGATGCCCGCAAACAGGGCGGTACTGAGGTAACGCTCACCAGAACTTGGCAGCACAGTTACAATGGTTTTTCCTTCAAATTCAGGTAGTTCTGCAAGTCGGTTTGCCGCGACAACCGCTGCGCCAGAAGAAATACCGGCTAAGATACCTTCCTCTTCCATCAGGCGGCGAGCCATTTCAATCGCTTCTTCAGACGTCACGGCTTCTACGCGGTCAATCAGTTCCAAATCCAGGTTGCCAGGGATGAAGCCAGCGCCGATACCTTGAATTTTATGCGGAGCAGGTTGGATTTCTTCGCCGGCGAGTGCCTGTGCGATAACCGGAGACTCGGCTGGCTCAACCGCAACCGACACGATCGCTTTGCCTTTTTCGCCTTTGATGTAACGGCTGGTCCCGGTCAGCGTACCGCCCGTACCGACGCCTGAAACAAACACGTCAATCTCTCCGTTGGTCGCGTCCCAGATTTCAGGGCCGGTTGTTTTTTCATGAATTTCCGGGTTGGCCGGGTTGTTAAATTGTTGCAGAAGCAGGTATTTGTCCGGGTTGCTGGCGACAATTTCTTCCGCTTTCGCGATGGCGCCTTTCATGCCTTTCGCCGCTTCGGTCAGTTCCAGATTCGCGCCAAGTGCTTTCAGCAGTTTACGGCGCTCCAAGCTCATGGACTCTGGCATTGTTAGCGTCAGTTTGTAACCACGAGCGGCGGCAACGAATGCCAGCGCAACCCCTGTATTACCACTGGTTGGCTCAACCAGTTCGACGCCTGGTTTCAGCTTACCCTGTTTTTCGGCATCCCAGATCATGTTGGCACCGATACGGCACTTCACGCTGAAACTTGGGTTACGCGCTTCTATTTTAGCCAGTACTTTGCCGTTGCTGACTTTATTCAAACGAACCAGGGGGGTGTTACCAATGGTCAGTGAGTTATCTTCGTAGATCTTGCTCATGGTGATGTTCCTTCATTACACGTTTAGTGAATACACTGAAAAGCATATGTTGTTGGTAAAAAGCGGAAAAGGATTAAAAAGTTATAAGATATGAGACTGAAATAAGAAAGGTAAAGCGTGCAAATTGGCACCCACTTAAAAAGTCGGTGCCAGGATTTCTCAACGTTGCGGCGTTTTGAACTCAGAGACCCACATGGCGGTGGCACCACAGACCGCCACAGGCATGATGAATAAGTTGAGAATCGGAATGGTGGTGAACACTGCGACTAGTGCACCAAAGCCATACGCCTTACTTTGATTTTGTTTCAATTTATTACGCATGTCGTGAAACGGGACTTTGTGGTTATCAAATGGATAGTCACAGTACTGGATAGCCAGCATCCAGGCGGTAAACGCGAACCATAACACGGGTCCGAGTGTCTGACCCAAAGCAGGGATCAGCAGCAACAAAAACAGGCCAATGGCTTTGGGCAGCATATAAATCAGTTTACGCCACTCCCGGGCCATAACGCGGGGAACATCCTTAATAATGTCGAAAATGCCGTCGTCATTGATCTTGTGTCCGGTCAGCTTTTCTTCCACTTTTTCTGCCAGCAGACCGTTAAACGGGGCGGCAATGAAGTTTGCCAGGGTACTGAAGAAGTAGGAAAATGTGGCCAGAATGGTCAACACTATAATTGGCCAGAGGAGGTAGCTTAACCAGGACAGAAAATCCGGGAGTTGCCCCATCATCTGACCAATCCAGGTGTCGAGTTGAGAGAATAAATAGAACAGCGCCCCTCCGACCAATAAGATGTTGGCCAGTAGAGGCATCATGACAAATCGGCGTATGCCAGGCTGAAAAGCCAGCTCCAGCCCGTAAAAAAAGTAGCCAAAACCGCTACGTTGTCTCAAATGTGTACTCATAATGTCTTAGGAATTAACGTTAATATTGCTGTTTTGTATTCTAACGAACCTTAACAGGAAAAAAAGCGTGGTCAAAGTCACACCATAAATAGAACTTCTAACATTAAGTTGTTCTAAAACGGGGGTTAGTTTTGGTAAAGTAACCTGAATACTATTGACATCAAACTTGGTGAAGCGTTCGATGACCACGCGATCGACGCCAAATAACATCGAGAAACCGAGAGTGTAAAATGCAGGAATTGCGATTCGTACTCATTATTGTTGGCGCTTTAGCTATTGCTGCGCTGCTATTTCATGGACTTTGGACAAGTAAGAAAGAGGGCAAAGCCAAATTTGCGGACAAACCACTTGGCAGAATCGATGTCGAACACGACGAAGAGGATACCCCGGAGGCACAAGAGCGCGCTTTTGCACCGGAAGATGATTACGAAATTATCCGCAAGGACAAGCACTCTGCGAATTTCTCGGTAGAACCCGCCGCTGCTGATCCATTGATTGACGGATACCATGACGCTGCCGTGAGCACGGCAACCTCAGAGCCCGGCACTTATCAGGCGCCTGCTGAGCCGACCGTTAGTGATCGTGAAAACAGCGAAGACGATTTGCCGTCAATCAAAGCTTTTAAAGATCTGGATGAGGAGCTCGATAAGCAACCGGCTCCGTTTGCCGACGCATTCAGCGAAATTGTCGAAGAGCAACCTGCGCAAGAAGCGATGGTTACCGCCGCGGCTCCAACCGAGCCGGAACCTAAGCCTGAGCCCGAAATGCAAGTGATCGTACTTAACGTACACTGTGCCGGTGAAGAGCCGTTTGTCGGCACTAAGCTGTTTGACAGCATGCAGCAAAATGGTCTGCTGTATGGTGAGATGGACATCTTCCACCGCCATGCCGACTTATCGGGTACCGGTAAGATTTTGTTCAGCGTGGCCAACATGATGCAACCGGGAACGCTGCAACACGATGACCCGGCAGATTTTACCACCAAAGGGATTTCCTTCTTTATGACTCTACCGTGTTTCGGTGAAGCGGATCAGAACTTCAAACTGATGCTGAAAACCGCACAACAGATCGCCGATGATATGGGCGGTAACGTGCTGGATGATCATCGCAATCTGATGACACCAACTCGTCTGGATACGTACCGCAAGCAAATCCAGGATTTTAAAGCCGCACAATCGGCCTGATTTGTTATAAAATCATTAGCCTAAGGCTCCATCCCGGAGCCTTTTTTAATGCTACACCACATGAGAGCCCTGATATGTCTCATTCTCTACAAGAACGACTGGAAGAACTTAAAAATACTCTGCATTACCATGCGGTGCGCTACTACGTGGAAGACAGCCCGGAGATCCCGGATGCCGAATACGATCGTCTGATGCGTGAATTGCTGGATATCGAAGCGGAACATCCGGAGTGGGTGACGGTCGATTCGCCAAGTCAACGTGTTGGTGGGATGCCGCTTGACGGTTTCAAACCCGTGACCCATGAAATTCCGATGCTCTCGCTCGACAATGCGTTTGATGACGAGGAAATTGACAGTTTTTACAAGCGGATGAATGACCGTTTGTCTGGCGGGGAAGTGAAAACGTTCTGCTGTGAGCCGAAACTCGATGGTCTCGCAGTGAGTCTGCTGTATGAAAATGGCGTGCTGGTACAGGCTGCTACGCGTGGCGACGGTACCACGGGCGAGAACATCACAGAAAATGTCCGCACCATCAAAGCGATTCCATTACGCTTGAATGGACAAGGGTGGCCAACACGGATTGAAGTGCGTGGTGAAGTGTTTATGCCCAAAGCCGGTTTTGACAAACTTAATGAAGATGCGCTGAAAAAAGGCGAAAAGGTGTTTGTGAATCCGCGCAATGCGGCAGCGGGAAGCCTGAGGCAGCTCGACTCACGTATTACGGCCAAACGTCCACTGAACTTTTATGCTTACAGTGTTGGCGTGGTTGAAGGTGCGGATCTGTCGGACAGTCACTACCAACGCTTCTTGCAACTGAAGGGCTGGGGATTACCTATGTGCCCGGAAACCCGTCAGGTGAGTTCTTTGACGGCCGTAAAAGCTTATTATCAGGATATTTTACAGCGTCGTGATCAACTTGCGTACGAGATAGACGGCGTCGTGATTAAGGTCGATGATATCGACATTCAGGAGCAGTTAGGGTTTGTTGCCCGCGCACCGCGCTGGGCGATCGCGTATAAGTTTCCGGCCCAGGAAGAGATCACTCTGCTTAAAGACGTCGAGTTTCAGGTTGGGCGAACCGGAGCCGTTACCCCGGTGGCCAAACTGGAACCGGTGTTTGTCGGTGGCGTGACGGTCAGCAACGCGACGTTACACAATGGCGATGAAATCGCCCGCCTGGGGGTTAAAATCGGTGACAGTGTGGTGATCCGTCGCGCCGGCGATGTGATTCCACAGGTTGTTTCGGTGGTGCTTGAGCGTCGCCCGGACGACGCCAGAGACATACACTTTCCTACCCATTGTCCAGTATGTCAGTCGGAAGTGGAACGAGTGGAAGGCGAAGCGGTGGCGCGATGCACTGGAGGACTAGTGTGTCAGGCCCAGCGTAAAGAAGCATTGAAGCACTTTGTGTCACGTAAAGCGCTGGACGTGGATGGGTTAGGTGAAAAAGTCATTGAACAACTGGTGGATCGTGAAATGGTTCACACCCCGGCAGATTTGTTTAAGTTGTCAGCCGGAGTATTGACGGTACTGGATCGCATGGGGCCTAAATCCGCACAAAATGTTGTGGATGCCCTAAAGCAGGCAAAAGAGACGACGTTACCGCGATTCTTGTACTCACTGGGGATCCGCGAAGTGGGTGAAGCGACGGCTGCGAATCTGGCCATGCATTTCAAAACACTGGAAAAAATTCAGGAAGCAAGTCACGAGGCGTTGGTTGAGGTGCCAGACATCGGTGCGATCGTCGCCAGCCATATCACGGCTTTTTTCGCGGAAGAGAACAACCAAGCGGTGATTCGGGAACTGCTTGAAATGGGTATCCATTGGCCTCAAGTCGCTGCACCGGATGAATCGACACCTCAGCCGCTGGCTGGTAAAACCGTGGTGCTGACGGGGACACTGACTCAGCTCTCTCGCTCTGACGCCAAAGCCGCCCTGCAAGCTCTTGGCGCAAAGGTGACGGGCAGCGTTTCAAAGAATACCGATGTGCTGTTTGCCGGCGAAAATGCCGGATCAAAATTGGCGAAAGCACAAGATTTAGGTATTGAGATCAAAACAGAACAGGATTTACTTGATCTTATCTAGCGGTTTGCCTCACGCAATAGCGAAACGCCCTGAGAGTGATTCTCGGGGCTTTTTATTTCTCATAAAAAATGACCCTGCTGTAAACAGTGTTTTTTGCTGTGATCCTCCTCAAACTCCTCTGAATCCTCACCTTTAGCGTAATAAGTATGCGACGCACTTCACTATTAGTATTAATATTAACTTTTTAAGTTATTGTTTATTATGGATATATTTTTATTTATAGGAAGTTCCAGAGTTAAATAAGATCTTGATCACTAACTTGATAAAAATTTGTAGCGGCTCATATTTTTTTAGATAGAAATTAAGTTCTCGTTGATGTTTTTTGTTGCGAAGTTAGTCTTAACGCATGGATACACAACGTGTATGCAGGAAATAAGAAAATCAATTTTCATGACGAATAACGATTTTCGAAAAAAGGAAATGCGTTCTCCCTTCGGCGGCCAACTTAAGGTGAGAAACAAAAAAACAGCTATATCCATTTTTAGGAGTTTTCCATGGACAAATTTTTTAAAGTTTCAGCTGTCACTGCTGCAATGCTGAGTGCAATGGCAGCAGCACCTGCGATGGCAGAAGATCCAGTAGGTCCAGAATACGCGAGCGAAGTGTCTGAGTTTTTCTCAGAATCGACCGTCAGCGGTAACCTGAACTTTTTCATGCGCGCTCGTGACCGTGCAGGTACCGATGCAAACGGAAACGACACCAAAAAGGTGACCAACCTGGACCACGGTTCGGTGTTTGCCAATCTTGGTTTCAATTCAGGTTATGTCGCTGACGTCGTGGGTCTGGATGCGGTGATCTACAGCACATTCGATATGTGGCAAGACGGCGGTCCTGACCATGAGATGAACTTCTGGGGTGTAAATAACCCGTACGATAAAGTGCCGGATGACAGTAAGTGTACGGGTACTTGGGATGCCGATTGTACCGACAATGGGGTGTCTTTTGCGACCGCAGCGCTGAAGTTTAAGTTTGGTGATGCAGTCACAGCCAAACTGGGTTACTTCCAGCCTTCTGTTCCGAGCACGTTGGGTGTGAACTGGTCATTTGCGCCAGGCACGTATCGTGGTGGTGAACTCGGTGGCACGTTCGGTAACCTGGCTGTGGGCCTGGTTGTTGCCGACGAGTACAAAGCACCTTGGTTTAAAGAAACTTATGATTTCCAGACTACTGACGGCGACGACGCGGGTACCGCTTACTCGATCGGTGCTCGTTACACCTTGAGCAACGGTATTTCGTTTGACGCTGCCTACGGCGCCCTGTCTGACGGCGACCGCGTGAACGCGCACTTCAAAGTGAAAGGTACTACAGAAGGCGGTTTGTACTGGTCTCCTCAGTTGTACGTGGTGGATGACGATGAGCAATACGATAGCACGGCTTACCAACTGGCGTTCCTGTCCAGCTTCTCTTCAGGTCAATACTCTTACCGTGCTGAAGCCACCTATACGTCAGCTGAAGCTAAAGACGATGCGTTGTCCGGTAACCTGGCTTACCGTCTGACCAGCCAGTACGGCGGTTCAAACGGTGCTTACGAGATCTGGTGGAACAACCGTTCAGACTACAACCACGATGAAGAGCTGGCGTTCTTCTTGTCTGCAAGTCGTGACTTCTCTGACATCGGCGCGACAGGTTTCAGTGCGGGTATCAACGGTGCGTACGGCTTTGGCTCAGAAGCGCAAGGCTACGATGATCTGAAAGAGTACGCATACAGCCTGTTTGCGAACTACGCGATTCAGGGCGGAGCGCTGAAAGACGCCAACATCAGCTTCTACTACACTGAATACTTTAACGATACTGATGCACCTAGCTGGGCAGGTTACACCAACTTGTTCCAGGACGAGACGGACTTCAAACTGATGTTAACCATCCCGTTCACAGTGAAATAATTCGTATACAGTGACGTATAAATGGGCAGATGTTTTATCTGCCCATTTTGTATTTGGAGGCTCGAATGGTCATGCGCAATACAGTTTTAATCGCACTGTTGTTCACCGCAGGGTGCAGTACAGCACCGCAATCCGACGATGAGTTTTGGTATAAGCAAGGTTATCGCTTGGGATCGAATGGCTATGCCTACCAGAGTCAGGCACTCACAGAGATCCAACAAGCGCAAACCAAACATTCATTTATTGAAACAGATTATCGTCAGGGATACCAGGAAGGGAAAGCCGTTTACTGTGATCCGTTCAAAGCGTTTGATAAAGGCCGGGCTGGAGTTCGGTATATCGGCCAGTGTGCTGGTGCCGAGAATGAAACCATGCTTAGAGCCGAATGGGAGCGAGGATGGCAGGCGTTTATCGGCATGGACTTCGATTTCCACCCTTGATGGGCAGCGCGACACTTGGTGCCGCGCTCTGGTGCTATTTGTGGCTACCACCATAGGCTTTGCACAACGCGCGTGGTAACTGCTTGACAGAACCGTCGTTAAACGTGCAATCAATACCGGCGCCGAATACTTTCCCTGCGCTATTGGACGCGCTAACACTGGCAGGAACCGCAAATAAAGCGACCAGCAATGCCGTTGCTAAATATTTCATAAATCCCTCACTTACCGAAAATTTGAATAATAACGCCTCTTTAAGAGACGTATTCTTAGTATGCAATTAATCCATTGAAGATCAAAAAAA